>CAJXMD010000007.1 GCA_913056165.1 uncultured Halieaceae bacterium | reverse complement strand
GCCCGTACTGGCCGCGGGATTAGCCGTACCATCCCAATAGGCCGAGACATCGAACTTCTTGCCATCGCCAAAACGCTCCTGAATCACATTCTGCAATTCGTTGGCGATCTCTTGGCCAGACAGTTCATTGACGCCCTCCTTACCAACCAAATGCTCAAGCCCTATGCTCACAAAATCAGAGCCGTCCACACTGATCTGCAACATGTCACGGAGGTCAGTGCGGGTCTTGCTTGAGAGATCCAAGCCGTTAGAACCTCCCGCCAATGAGAGTTTGGCAACATCGTCCGGCGATGCTGCTCTCAGCTGCAATGCGGCTGGGGTTGATTGAATTGGGTCTGACAACATGTCATAGGAAAACTTTCTGTAAACCGTTCCCTGAGTTACCAGATACTCTGAGCTGTTAGACGCAGTCTTTTGAAGATACTCGAGCTCTGACTTTGTCTTGATTTCACCGTACTTGTTGACAAAGAACTGATCACCGCCGCTGTCGGAAGCTTGAATCAAGGCCGGATCGACCTGCTCACCATCGATATAAACATAGGTCTGCCACTTGTTAAGTGGATTTTCCGAAGTCGCTGCCTGCGTCTTGACATAGTAAACCGTTGCCAGGTGCTGAGAACCCGAAGCCCCGAACACCGTTAAAGAAGTCGTTCTGTGGTAGGTCTCGGGCTTATTTGGATTGAACACGTCGGTAATGGGTTCAACGTTCGACGGTAGATTAAGTCCCAACTCAACTTCGGTACTTGCGCGGAACTCAGAAACAGTCTGTCGCGGTATCGCCAAGGCAGACGGTGGCTGACTGAAGTCTGCTTTGTTAGTAGAGTCAACCGGCAGTGATAGCAGTGCCTGACCCGCCGAGTTCACCATCTGGTTTTGCTCGTTGAGCATGAACTGCCCGTTTCTAGTGAAGGTTCTGGAGCCATCCGAGGACTGCAAGGGGAAGAAACCATCACCTGTGATCGCCAGATCAAGCGAATTTGCCGAGAATTGAACAAACCCCTGGCTGAATTCCTGTGCTACCTCTTTGAGTGCAACCCCTTGGCCGACAACCGCCGCAGCACGCTGCAGAGGTGAAGTGGCGAAGATGTCACCAAAGCTGGCGGTGGAGCGCTTGAAGCCAGCCGTCGCGGAGTTCGCGATGTTGTTGGAAGTGACCGCGAGTTCTGTTGTTGCCGCGTTCAGACCAGTTAGAGAAGTATAAAACGACATGTGTTCGCTCCTGCTAGTTTATTCTGCGATTGTTTGGATTTCGGCTAGTGATACAGTGTCGCCACCGAGCAACTGTAGATCGAGCTGCTGGCCGGCTGGATTCCAGGAAACGCTGCTTACCGTTTCCAGAATTGATACGGGCGCTATCTGCATGCGACCGTCCACGACGGCGCTGGCAGTGATTTGATAGGTTTCAACAGGCAACTGGTTTCCGTCGGAGTCCTGACCTGACCAGGCGAATCGGTGTTCACCCGGCTCAAGCTCACCGATATTCTGCCGAAATACCAACTCGCCCTCTTTGTTGTACACGCTCATGGTCAACATGTCCGCGCCTTCCTGCAGGCTCACCAGCGTCTCGGTGGGTCGGCTTCCGCCACCTTGGCCAACGCCGCCTGCGACCGCCACCCGCTTACCGACAAGGGTAGAGCCGGATAGCAACGACTGCTGTCTGAGATTGCCAACCAAAGTCTCAAGCGAACTCTGCATGCCCTTGATGCCCTCTACTGAGGAAAACTGTGCAAGCTGAGCAACAAACGCCTCGTTTTCCATTGGATCAAGAGGGTTTTGGTTCTTTAATTGAGCCGTAAATAACTGCAAAAAAGCGTCGCGACCCAGCATGTCGTCATCATCGCCATTTTTAAACATGGCGTTAGCTTGCTGCGTCTGGTACTGCTCCGTTGTCAGGATGGAGTCTATGGCTGACACGAATTAATCTCCCTCTTTTACCTATGACTTCATGACTTCCAGCGTGCGCATCATCATCTGCTTCGCTGTGTTCACGACTTCAATGTTGTTTCGATATGATCTGGCGGCCGCCGTCATTTCGACCATTTCAGCAACCTCGTTTACATTGCTTTGGTACACGTATCCGTCAGCGTCCGCTGATGGATTACCGGGATCGTAAGACCTCGGCGATGGCGTCGGGTCATCGACGATATTTCCGATATCAATTGAGCCCGCGTAGCGTGTTTGGTCGCCTATACTCTGATCCTGCAGTAATGTCCTGAATACAGTGCGCTTGGCCTTGTAGGCGCCTTCTTCTGTTGCCGAAGTGTTTGCCGCATTAGCAAGGTTGGAAGCCGTCGTGTTCATTCTTACCAACTGCGCCGCAAGTGCACTGCCGGCTATCCCAAAGACTTTATCCATTGACATGGCTTACTCTCCCTTCAAGGCACGCTTGTATGCAGTGACTCGACCCTGCAAAAAATCCAGAGTCGCTTGATATTCCACAGCAGCCTTACCAAACTTGGCCTGCTCTAAACCGATCTCAACGGTATTGCCGTCAACTGCTGTGTTGTATGGAATAGTGAAAACCTCACCATTCTCAGAATGACCAGGACCGCGCCAGTGATTTACATGGGTTGCACGCAGACTGCCCGTACCGAGCTGCCAGCTAAGCACCTCTCGGAAGTCAACGTCTTTGGCTTTGAACCCGGGCGTGTCCGCATTCGCGATATTGGTGGACAACACCTCCATCCTGCTGGCTTTGAGCTGGAGAGCGTCGGCGTGTATCCCAAAAAGTTTGTCTAACATGTTCTGCTCAACCGAAGGTATTTGTCTGTTCGCCTCGTACTCAGCAGAAAATGTGCCAACGGCAATAACTCCCTATATTTATTGGGTTTTTTTCTTCGGTAGCCCCCTCTATGACGTTATTTTTAGGTGAGCGGCAATGTTATGCCGGTGGCTGCAAACCCGCTTATTGGTCATACTTAGTCGATGAGTGGATTGATTCGTAGACCCCGCCAAGCATCACGCCGGCACTCTCGACGACCCTGGGGGATTACTGGGATTGGGATTGGACCGACGACACTGGCACTCTGTGGTCTTTTGATGCTCTCATCTGCGGGGCATGCTCGAGAGCAACTCGAAATAAAAGCTGCAGCCACCAAACAAATTCAGGCCGCAGCAGCAAAGCTTTACTCGACAGAGCCCCAGAACATCGAGGTCAGGCTTGCGGATAGAAGGCTAATATTGCCTGATTGCGCTACCGACTTTGATGTCTCCTTCCCTTTCAGCGACAGGGTAACAACGCAAATAGATTGCAAGTCGCCTTCATGGCGAGGCTTCGTGCAAATACGCATCTTGAACGGCATCAATGTCTTCCGCTACAACTCTGCACTACCCAAAGGAGAAGTTTTGCTGCGAAGCCACGTATCGCGGCAGACAGTTTCTGCAGAGACAGCTTCCACCAACCGAGTGAGGGTGCTGGAGGATTTTTTAGGCTTGAAGCTAGTGAGTTCGGTACGGTCAGGAGAGATACTGGTGGAGTCTCAATTTGACCTGCAGGCGACCCCCTCGCTGAATCCACCGAATACTAGCGGCACCGGCGCCTGGATATCTCGCCAAATAATTCCTCGAGGGAATAGGTTGAGAAAAGAAACATTCTCTTGGGAAATTATTGAAGGGCGTGTGCCGACTGACCTAATTCCGCTGGAGGCCGACTTTCCCATGTTTGAGGCGCTCAGGGATATCATGCCGGGAGACCAATTGCGGCGCTCTGTGATTAAAATGGCGCCGGCGGTGAAGAAGAATGAGGAGATTGAGATATCCCTAATTCGCGGCGCACTGACTGTGACAAACGTGGTTAGGGTAAGCAGGGACGCGACTATTGGAGAATCAATCGCCGTAACTAACGTCGAATCGGGAATCTCACTCCGAGCAAGAGTCACGGGAATTGGTGAACTAGAATTATTGTGATGCCGGTGCTAAAGTTTTGGTGCACATGTCCGATAATTAGCTCAGAGAAGTAGTAAACCCTGTGGTAGCAGCGCCAGCCATTGGGAAGGAGATCAGGTAATGTCCAGTATTACAGAGACAATCCGCAGTGCGACTCCCGAAAGTACGGGCAAAAAAGACCTGCGTGCTGAAAAAGCCAATGCCGCGTCTTCTGAGGGCGCCGCGACTGACATTTCAAGTCCCGAAGCTCAAGTCGACCAAGTCGCCCTGAGCGAAGCCGTCATGAGTACCATCGAAGATGCCAAATTTGATGCCGCGAAGGTCGAAGCTTTGCGACTCGCCATTATGGAAGGCAATTATCCCCTGGATGCGCAGCGTATAGCAGAGAATATGCTGGACCTTGAACGGATGATAAACTCCTAACGACCGCTTGTCCGTGTCTTCGTCAGACCCTACTCCCTCTGAGGCTGAAACTGTAACACCAGAAACGCTGGTTCAGAGCTTGCACAAAGCTAAAGCTCTGAAGTCTTTGCTTGAAGAGGAGTTTACACTTCTTAAAAGCGGTGATCTGGAAAGCTTTGAAGCCCTTCAGGAAAAAAAATCAGAGACGCTGGAAGCGCTGACCGCCATCGTGCCGATTTTGACAGGCGATATCAGTCATAACGAGACCGACAACGAGCTCATGTCGTCGTTGATCGAAGAGATAAAGGGCCTGCTTGCAACCTGCCGAGATGCCCATCTAAAAAATGCCGTACTCATCGATAGAAAAATCGAGGCCACTCGGTCCGCACTGGAGGTCCTCAGATCCAGCCGTTCAGGAGATACTGGGGAAACCTATGACAAGTTGGGAAAATTGAAGCGCGGACAGAGTCGCGGGCGACAAGCGGATGTCTGAAACCACGAGGGTGGGTATCTCCACTTTAAGGCTCCTCGCCGCGAAGCCAAAACACCCACGCTAACACCACTGCAACCGCTCGATACAACGATTCTGGAATTTCATCTCCAATATCGACTCCACTCAGTAGTCGCTGCAAGCTTTCATCCTCAATGACCGGAAGCCCCAGGTCGAAGGCCGCGTCGATTATCGACATGGCATCCTCACCCTCGCCTTTTGCCAAAATACTTGGAGCCTGTCGCTTCCCATACTCAAGAGCCACTGCCTTTATTTCGTCAATGTCTTTCATACGGAAGAGTCCAAGCGCTCGCCAAGCCGTGCTGAAGAGTCCATTACTGGCACATTTCTGGCCGTATCCCGAGCCTGGTTGAACACTGCAAAATGCTCAAGATGCAGACCAAACTCTGAAACCTGCTGAATGAATTCTGTGCGGGAATCTGCGGCCCTCAAATACAAGGCGGGATCGGTAAGCCACGCATCCAACCTGATACGATCTGTAGGCATGTGCTCAACACGCAGCCACACGTCAGAATTCTTCTCGAACTGGGTATAGAGATTAATCACCCATGATGCACGGTTAGGGGCATTAGCTTGTGGGCCTCGCTGCAGATTCAGCTCGACGGCGGCGCCATTCACCCATGACAGGATGTCGGCATTTATGACGTCTGACCGCAAAGCCGTGACGGCGCGCTCCTGGCGGCCATCTATGTCTGAGAGCAGGCCGCGGACTCGCTCTTTCGCCGACACATCAGTGCTCATGCCCAGCAATCGCATTAAGATGGACGGAAGGGTCAAGTCTCGACCAACCCCCTCAGCGATTGGGAGCCGTAAAACCCCTCCTCGCCCCAGTAGCTCTCTTGCTCTCGCTATTTGAGCCTCTATAGACATCGCGGGACTCAAACTCACGCCTAGTCCAATAAGAGCAGCGGCGAGCGGCGCAGGCATTGCGCGCAGAGACTCAGGACTCATTAACTGCTGTAGCAAGCTCGCAGGCGTACCGGAGTATTGCTGGGCAAATAGCCCGGAACTACCGAGGTGGGGATTCGCTGTTACTGGTGTAGATGCAGCGGGAGGCTCCGGCACGGGGCGCAAAATTGTCGCGCCATCGGGGGTAATCTGTACCTTAAAAAAAATCTGCTGTCCGAGATAGCGCTTCAGAAAATCAGGAGCCAACAGAGGCTGGCTCACGCCCGCAAGGTTGATAAATAATTGTCCCCGCTCGATCGAAACCAGTCCCTGTACTACCTGAAAGTTGGCTAGTCCAAGCTCTCTCGGCCCCGGCTGGTCAATGCGGAGGCTAGGTGAGCCCTCCAAAAAAATGGGGGTTGGGCGCACTGCAAGATTGATTAGCTCTGGCCCCAGCATTATAGCTAGCTCTCTTCAGTGCTGAAAAAGCTCCTACGGATATCTCACCCAGTCATTGGCAGTATCGGGCTCCGTGTGGGTTTTCCTAGGCACCACATAATCCATCACGTCCGTTACCGTAGGCATCCGTAACTGCGCACCAGCCATAAGCCAATGAGGGTTACCGCGCCGAAAGGCAGATTTGTTGTTACTTATAATGACGCTCTGGAGAACGTCGTTGTTAACCCCCGTGTCCCCAAGCTGGGCAGCCATAATGCCGCTGAGTGTGTCTCCAGGACGCACCTTGTAGACTCCATCGACCACGGACCCGGTGGAAGTCGAGTCACTTGAGGTGAGCTCACCCAACTCCACATCACCAATAAACGCTCGTAATCGCTCGACATCGCTTCCTGAAATCGAGGGGTTCTGCTGTGCCGCCAAAGATGCCGGCAGCACCACCAGAATGCTCGTCATAAAATAAATAATCTGTCGCAGGGCCCGTATCTTCATGTTTATTTCCTCTTCAAGGCAATGTGCCCAATAGCTCCCCCTGAGACACCAGAACTCCCTCACCAGCCGGCAGAGGCTCCGCTTGAGCTCGGTGATCGTCAGCCCGGGTCACCCTCAACATCCACAAAGTGTCCAAGGTCATGTCGCTGATGACGTTGTTCACCATCAAATCACGCCCACCGACAAGTAACCAAGAACCCTCGGTTACCCCTCGGGAGCGCCCCGCATCAATGCTGAACAGATCCGGTCCATCTCTCCGCACACTGAATACCCTAGGCAAGCACACCGTGCCTGCCACAAACTCATCAACAGCCTCTCGGACCCACTCCTCAAGATCATCTACATCCTGATCCAACACCCATTCGCCTGATTCGAACGCACGGTAGGCATCAGCTTCAACGACTATTCGAAATTCGCCCATGAGTCGTCGAGCCGCGGGCTGACTAAAACTCAAGCTAACTGCAAAATTGGCTGGCCTGGCGGTTGATGATCTGACATATCGAATCGAGGCAATGCCAGGATGGTTTATGTACAGGTCTCGCTTCTGTCTCTCATCTGCAAGCAGCGTCACCGAGACCGTGGCAGCAAAGTCAGGTGCTGGACCTTCAGACCAATCTCCCACCAAGGCTCTGGCATAAGTGGTGTCCTGATACTCATCAGGTTTAGGGCCTATAGGCTCCAGCGCTCTGAATCCCGAATCCAACAAAGTGCGCTGCACCATAGCGGCCAAGATTTCCTCTTCTTTCTGCCGCAATGATCGGTCTGAAGCCTCCCGGGCAAATCCTGGTTCTAATTTGATCGTGATCAGGCCAGATTCCACCTCGTTGCCAGTCCAAAGCTGGCATCTGGAGGCCTCAGGCACCTGAACTGAATCCAATAGCTGTTCATTTCCCATCGCATCCAAATAACTCTCTATTTGAACCCCTCGTACATCAGCCTCGGTTGAAAACATGGTTCTTTCATGCAGGCGGCCTTGCTCGTCTATGTAAGCCAAGCCTTTCACTCGAGCCCCGGCGTCAAAAGCCGCGTCCAGGGCGCGTTGCTTGAATGATGAGAGATAGTTTTCTGCTGCTGCACTGGAATCTATCCCGCGGGTAACCTCTTGACCGAGCAGTGCAGGCGGCTGCATCAAAGAGCCTACAGTCAACATTGCAGCTATAACCAGAGGTCTATCCACGCGAAACCACTCCCATCTTCTCGAACAGATATCGATATTATCCTATTCAGTTAAGAGCTGGAGGCAAGGACAGCGCGCTCCAGATAGAGAACCCTGAGATCATTGACGATGCTCTTATCAAGCGAAAGAGTGACTTCGTAGGTAGTGCCGCCGCGTGGCTCTATTTGAACCAAATTAGCGCCATAAACTACGCCCTCAACGCGGGCCCGGAAGCTGTCACTTCTCACTACCATTTCGGCCACAGTGGTAGTCGAGTCGAGATACTGCCCATAAACCTGCTCAGTGAGCCCTCTGTAGGCGTCAAGCTTGGCTGCCCGAATTGCCATTAACCGACGGTGCGCCGCGTTATCACTAGGCTGTACATCGATCACAGCGTAACCAGTAGCCGTCAGCGTGTCTCGTCGCTCGACCATTGGTTCGACAAAGGACGCATCGGCCTCAGAAGATCCCAAAGTGCCGCACCCACCAAGTAACGTAGTGAGCAACAACGCGCTCCAAATAAGTAGTCCAATTCGCATTACTCTCCTCCAAGCGGCTGCCTAAACGCTTTGTTCGCATCATATGCTGTCGATATCTGCAGATTCACAGGCTCACGCAGGGATCTGCTCTCCGTAAAGAGATATCGGTCGATCTGGCTAGTGCTTTACCCAGAAACAACTATCAGCGGAATCTAGTCTTCCGAGTAAACCGGAACCCCCGCATCACTGAATCTCACCTAGCCTCTCGAACTTGGTACAGAACTTGCGTGCTACATCCGCACCAGGGGCGAAAACCCTATTTCTTTCGGGAGGCAGTGAGTTTTGGAAGCAATTCTGTCAAATTTTCGACAGGTTTCGGGCCGCATGCCATGGCTGAGCGGGAAAAGTGTCGGTGCGCCGACACTGGTCTTGCTTATATTGGCTCTGTTGGTCGTTCCGCTCCCTGCCTTTCTGCTGGACGTTTTGTTTACATTCAACATCATGTTGGGCCTGCTGATGGTGATGATCACCCTCAACACACGCAAGCCTCTGGAATTTTCGTCCTTCCCCTCGGTTCTCCTGATTGCGACCCTCCTGAGACTCGGACTCAATGTGGCCTCTACCAGAGTGGTGCTGGTCGAGGGCCACTCCGGCACCGATGCCGCCGGGAAAGTTATCGAATCATTCGGGGAGTTCGTGATCGCGGGAAATTACGTGGTGGGTTTCATCATCTTTTTGATTCTCATGATTATAAATTTCATCGTAGTCACGAAGGGTGCTGGACGGGTATCGGAGGTAATCGCGCGCTTCACTCTTGACGCCATGCCTGGAAAGCAAATGGCTATTGATGCGGACCTCAATGCAGGCATCATTGATCAAGAAGAGGCAAAGACCAGGCGAAACGAGCTGGGTCAGGAATCAGATTTCTTTGGCTCTATGGATGGAGCTTCAAAATTTGTAAGAGGCGACGCCATTGCCGGCATCCTCATTCTCGTTATCAACATTGTAGGCGGGCTTATCGTTGGCACTACCCAACACGAACTAAGCCTCGGCGAGGCTGGACGGATCTACGTGCTACTCACCATTGGTGATGGATTAGTAGCGCAAATACCCTCCTTACTATTATCACTAGCGACCGCCATCCTTGTTACTCGGGTCACAACAGAAGAAAGCATGGCTGAGCAAGCTTCGAGCCAGATCGCTGATCCGAACGCCATTTTTATCGCCTCCGGTATTGTAACCGTGCTTGGACTCATACCCGGGATGCCACACTTTGTGTTTCTTCCACTTGGTGCTGTCGGTATTGGTCTGGGGTTCTATTTGCGCCAACAAGCGCAAGAGGAACAGCGTGAGGCGGTCAATGCCGAAGCCATCGCCGAAGTAGAACCAGCAAATCGAGAACTCGACTGGGAAGATATCGATCAAGTAGAGGTCATCGCGCTGGATATCGGCTACGGCCTAGTACCCCTCGCAAATACTCAATCGGGCGGTCAGTTACTAACCCGGATTAGGGGGATTCGCAAAAAGTTATCTGCAGAACTCGGCTTTTTAATTCAGCCAATTCGTATTCGAGACAATCTCGATCTAAAACCTGAGGTCTATCAGATATCGCTACACGGTGTTGTTAGAGGCAGCGGTGATGTCCGAGTTGGAAAGCTCTTGGCCATTAACAGTTCTGACATGCCGGCACCCATTGATGGAGAACCCACTAAAGAACCGGCATTTGGACTCGACGCTTTGTGGATTGAGCAGTCACAAGCTGAGCTCGCACGAGGACTGGGCTATACGGTTGTAGACGCACCGACAGCAATTGCCACACACATTAACGCGGTCATTCGAGATAGCGCCAGCGAGTTGCTTGGTCAGGATGAAACTCAACTCCTTCTTGATAAGGTGGCTACTCGCTATCCCAAATTAGTCAGTAACCTTGTCCCCGATCTCCTTCCCTTATCCACAGTCACTCAAGTGCTTCAAAACTTACTGGCAGAGTCAGTTCCAGTAAAAGACATGCGTAACGTCATTGACGCGCTAACCGCTCATGCAAAAGAAAATCAGGATGCAAGTCATCTGACCTCAGCAGTGAGGCCAAAACTTGGCAGGTTAATCTGTCAACCGTTAGTTGATGACACCGGCACTTTAACAGTTATCACACTCGCTCCAGATCTTGAAAAACTATTAGAGAGCAGTCGTACGGGCGTGGAGACCGACCACATAACGCTGGATCCTACCCTCGCCAACTCAATGATTGAAAGTTTGCGAAGCGAGGCGGAGAAAATTCAAGACTTGGGGGCCGCAGCCACATTGGTGGTGTCCCCCACCCTTAGGACTTGGATGTCTCGTTTTGTCAGGGTAAGGGTCCCCGACCTAACAGTATTATCTTATACCGAGATACCAGATGATCAGCGCATTCAGGTTCAATCAAGTATTGGTGGCGAATCCGCCATTGAAGAAGAGAAGGAGTAAGTCAGCATGCGACTAGTCGTAGTACAGGCAGCCGATCATGGGAGTTGCATGGAGAAAGTACGAAAGCAGTACGGTGCAGACTGTCTAGTCGTGCACAGCTTTAGAATTGAAGACAACTATCGCATCGTTTTAGCACTAGAGACTTTTACTGAGCAGTCATCTACCCTTTCACAAGTAAATGGCGTGAAAGACGTTATCTCTCCAGTGGTAGCTCCCGATCACCTCATTGCAGAGGTCGAAAGAGGCGGTGTGGATGAGCCCAAAAACCGATCGGCCAATTTAGCAATGGACACTCCGCAGGTAGCTGGGCCAAGCGACCAGGGAGTCCACGAACCGTTACCCGAGGTACACTCGGGTTTGGTGGCACTGGCGGCTCGCTTGAGAGCACTGGAAGAGCCCCCTAAACCGGCCATATTGGAACCTGAAACTAATGAATTCAGGGCGGCGATTTTCTCCGAGGTGCTCTCAGACGTGGTCGCCGATGAGAGTGAAGATCACGACATGGCAAATGAAAGTATCTCGATTGACTCTCGCGAAGTGGGCATAGCACCACATGAGGAGACGGCGCTTCTGGCTACACGACTTCCAACTACCCCGCTGAATTCCGTCGATGGGCTCAACAGCGTTTTGCCCCCTGATGAGAAGCCTGGCGACGCATCCACCGATGCAGTCATACCGCGGGTTTGCACCTCTGAGGAAGCCGAGAACTTCTCCCTTCTTCTGCTAGGGTGCATATCCAAGGCGAGCAAATCCCTGTCGTTTTCTGAGGAAAGTGAGCGTAAACTAGGGGTAGGTTGGGCGTAAACACTCTGGCCCTGATAACAGAGGGCGGTAATCAAAGTAGTAAGAGGGTACCCATGCGAGTAATTGGCGTAACAAGCGGTAAGGGGGGCGTTGGAAAGACAACTGTCTCTGTAAACCTTGCTGTGGAGCTCGCTAACCGAGGTAAGAAAGTCGTCCTGCTAGATGGCGACCTGGGTCTGAGCAACGCTCAAATTCTACTGAATGCGAGGGTGGAATACAGTTATGGCCATGTTCTGTCTGGCCAAAAGACTCTTGAAGAAATTATGGTTCAATCAGAATATGGGGTGACTTTGGTCCCAGGATCTAGTGGATCATCTGCTCTGGCTCGCCTAACTCGATTGCAACTCCTGGGGCTGATTCATGCCCTCTCCGCCTTGGAGGACTGCGATTATCTCGTGGTCGATACTGCGGCTGGTATTACTGATAACGTCACTGTTTTGTTCGGCGCTTGCGACATCAAACTGCTGTTAATCCAGAACGAGCCCTCTTCGATTGCGGACGCCTATGCTACCGTCAAGGTTCTTCAACAGGAGTTTAATCTTACTGACATCATGCTGACGCCTGTGCAGGTCAGTAACGAGAAAGAATCAGAAAACATTCACAGACGTATAAACAAAGTGACGGCACAGTTCCTTGGGTTATCGCTTGAGTACGCTGCGGGTATCCGAAAAGACCCAGTAGTGTTGAACTCAGCGCGATTAGGTCAACCGGCAATCCTTCACGCACCTGAAAGTGATATTGCAACGGATATCAAGCGACTTGTGGACGTCATCACAAAGTCCCCTTCCAAACCCGCCAGCTCAAGTGATACCAGGATATCGGTAGGTGCTAGAGGCTAGTCCATGTCCAAAGGTTATCAAGCATATGCTGATGCATTAGAGACCTCCAGGGGTAGCGGAGACAACTCCGCTGTGCTTCAACATATAGGGCTAGTACATAAGACCGCTCTACACATCAAAGCAAGACTGCCTGATTATGTAGAACTAGAGGAGCTGGTCCAAATTGGCATGGTAGGACTGCTAGAGGCGGCAAAATCCTACGACGCTTCACAAGGTGCTGATCTGGGTACATTCGCTAGCAAGCGAATCAGAGGCGCGATTCTGGACGAGGTAAGAAAAAGATCACCGTTATCCAGGGCTGACAACTCACATATTAAAGCTGAAGAACAGGTAGTAGATAAATTTTTAACCAAGTATGGCAGGCAACCGACAGCTCATGAGATCGCCCAAGAGTTAGACACGTCGGTAGACGAATATCATAAACAACGAAGTCGTTCACAAAAATTTCGTACTAGCTCACTTGATGAACTTGAAGAGAGCGGCCAGTCTGCTTTTTCTGAGGACGCGGGCCCAGAAGATGACGTAGAAGCCGCAGAAACTGCCAATTGGTTGACCAACGAAATCTCTACATTACCGGAACGCGAGCAAACGATACTTTCGCTGTACTATAACGACGAAATGAATCTGAAGGAGATTGGCGCGATCATTGGCGTAAGCGAATCTCGAGTGAGTCAGATACTAACTAAAGTGGTAGAGAAGTTACGTAAACGAGTGGGTATTTAATATTTTGGTAGTAGCATGTTTGGAAAAAAATCAAAACTAGAGCGCATAAAAGCTGACGCGAAAGCTGACTTTCTCAAGTGCTGTACTCTCGATCCGGAGGACCGCTTGCATCGCATGTTCTCGGCGAGGATAGCGCAAAGAGCGCGCCTCAATCTTGATAAGATTTTCGTGCAGGGCGCCAAAACAGAAGAAAAAAGGCAAACAGACCTTGCGGAAGCCCTGAAAGCAGGCAAGGAGCTACCGCCAAGAATAAAGCACGAGGGATATAATCAACTGCAGGGGGTATCAGGTGCGGTTGTTTCTTGGGTGCCTGAAGAATTGGCGGACAAGATGTTCAATCTGGGCGCGGATTACCAGATTCAACAGGTCAGTGCTCATGAAGCATTAGAACAAGCCGACAAAATTGCAGCGTGCCTAGTTGAAGAATTGCAAACCAGTCAAGACATTCAATTGTTAGGTCTACTCAGAAGCGGAGACTCAGAAGACGGAGATGAATAGCCAATAGAAGCTGCAACCTAAGAACGGAATAAAAACTATGTCCCTTGAAAGCACCATCATTGCTATCTCACTTCTTCTTGGAATCGTCCTCCTCATCCTTATTATCTATTTGATTAGCAGAGTGAACGACCTCGAAGCCAGAGCATTCTCGAACGCAATGCCTAGCGACACCGCTAACAGTGTCGAACCTGCTCGCCAAAAAGTATTTGCGGGTCTTAGTGGGCGAGAACTTTGGGATGAATGGGTGGCCATGGCCAATGGCGCAGAAGATCAGTATCAGATCAAGGGCGATCAAGAACGATTTCTAGCCCTGCTCGAACTCCATGTACGCTCTGTTATTAAAACAGGAATGGAACATGGGCAAGCAGGAATTACTGAACCACCATCGAACCCTCTCAAAATAAAAATGCTTCGGGGGGAATTTGAATCCTACTTACCCTCCTCTCAAGCCGAGAGACTTTACGCCTTGAGCAAAGAACTTGGCGTTCAGGACAACAGCGACCGGCATGCCACTCTAGTCACGCAGCTGGAGGAAGTTATAGATGCGATATCAATGGCTATCGATGCTGGCTCTTCTTTCGTTGAAAGCGCTATACGGGACGTGGCAGGCAGGCAATCAAGCGAAAGTCCCGACCTGCCAGCAATCACTCCGTAAAAACTACTGTCTAGATGCAGGCTCCGGAAAGACGATAGCGTCCTCTGAATAGCTTTTTTCTGGAGCGCTAGGCGTACTGCCGGTGGACTGTTCCATTTGCTGACTTATCTGCGCCTGTTCTAAGGCCAATTGGGCCTCAAAAAGTTTAGTTAGATTATCCCTTTCTATTTCTACAAGCGTTGCCACATCACGTTTGAGTGCTGCGACGTCTCTTAAACCCAGCTCTAATTCTGCGATACGCTGAGTCAGAGTCCCAAGCTGCTCTGCCTGCCGATCCAGTTGCGCGATCATCGCCCTAGTGGACTCCACACCGCTTCTCGTAACGTCACTCGTATCAACTACAGTAGACTGTACAGCAGACATCGAGGACTCCACCTGTTCTGCCAAACTCATACCCCTGGCGTCCAATTGCCCCACCGCCTCAACCATCTGAGCATGTCCCTCATCAAGTAGAGCGAGCCGCTGTTCCAAGACGACCATTCGATCTAACGCCGAATTCATGTTGACTACGCGCTTGGTAATGGACAGCGTTGCGGCCTGCAATGCGTCCACTTGTCCTGACAGTCGGCCGCCAGCCACCATGAGAAGAATGACAGACAGAAATACGACTACCGCCGCGCCACCGGCCAAACGTTTGGCATATGTCTCCATTTTAGCGCTCACTGCATGTGCCGAGTCCAACGCCCTGTCCAATCTTGCCTGTGTGTCTGCGCCCAGTGTTGTTGTAGATCCGTTATCTACAGGAGTACTGGCCGGAGCACTTATCGCTGTGCTTCGGTTGCTGGGCAAAACCAAGTCCTCGCCCGGATCAAGATTGTCGTCGTCTGTCATCACACACCTCTCTTTAAGTCGATATCGGTATGTCGGCCAATATTTTTAGCTGTTCCATTGATTCATTACGGTACTAAGCCATGATTTTGCTTCCTCCAGGAGCGAATTTGCTAGCTCAAGCGACGCACTGACAACCATCTCAATGCTGGTCCAGAGCGGGGGGTGCACTAGTCCGGCAACCACTATCACCAGAGAAAATGCCGCCAGCGTAATACACACTGCAGCAAGCGATGAGCGCCAAGTATGTTGGACAGCTTCAGCACTGGCCTCTTCTAAGTCATCATCACCAGACGAGGTGTCAACCACAAGCGGCTCCAGTGACAGGCCCTCCTGTTCGGAAGACATTAAATCGTCATAGTCAGAAACGCTTTGCTTGGGCAATTCGTTTGCGCTCAAACCCAACATTGCTAGCGCTGCTTCGTGCCAAATTGAACCAGTCAGGGCGGGTAATAGGTCAGAAAGCACTCCACGCTCGTAACATTCGCTGAGATAGTTTTCCATCGATTCGTTATTCAACTCTGACAAACGCAAGACCACGTTGCGGGATTTTATTGATAACTGACGTAAGTCCGATGAGTCGTGATTAGCAAGGGTCGAGAAAGCTAGCATACTTACGTTTGCGCCGGGGAACGTATTCACCAGAGACTCACAGGCTAGCCATTCCTTCCCAGCATTGGGACCAAAGTCCGGCATGATAATGATGTGACGCCCCTCCGCCTCATAATTCCGTGCTTCATCGATAGATAGGTTGGCCAAGAGTTCATTAAAGAGGGTTACGATGTCGTCAACCTTGGGGGACATCATACGATGCAGTTGTAGAGAGGGGTTAAGCTTTAGCTCTCCGTAAAGCGCTAAAAAACATGCATCAATATGAAATTCATACTCACCGACAATAAATACATTAGATGCACCGCTGACGAGCGCTTCTAAAGCGGCGTCCAAAATGCGCCGATCATCAGAATGCGGGAGAAGACTTAATTGAGAATCATCTAATGAATCGTTGTTCACAGGTCATCGCACCTTACGAGCATAAGTATCGGTTCGAGCAGATCGACGATCAGCTGTCGAAAATTTGTGACTGACGGCCATCTTCATCAAAAATCATATCATCTGGAACTCTCGGCACCGGTTTAGACTGCTGCGTTTTCGCACGATTAATACTGTTTATATTAAAGATATAAGCGATTACCTGAGCCACTGCTTCAAATAGTGGCTCAGGAATAAAACCATCAACTTCCGTGGTGAAATAGAGCGCTCGGGCTAACACCGGCGACTGGAATAATGGTACTCCCTCTTCGCCCCCACGCTCTCTAATACGGTCTGCAATGAAATCCACGCCTTTGGCGACCACTTTTGGCGGATCGTCGGACGAAGGATCATAAGCTAGAGCGACGGCAAAATGCTCCGGGTTGGTTATGATCACATCCGCCTCCGAGATCGCCTCCAGCATTCGCGCCGCCGAAACTTCGCGCTGCTTCTGACGAATACGTTGCTTAACTTCCGGAGATCCTTCAGTTTGTTTTTGCTCGTCCTTGACCTCTTTCAATGACATTTTCATTTTTTGATTATGCTGATAGACCTGATAAGGAGCGTCTATCAAAGCAATGATGATGAGGGTGCTGGAGGCAACCAAAAATGCGGTGGTCAAAATGGACGCCGATGCAGACAAGCCAGGCTCCAAGGCCATCAGCGAAATTTGAGCAAACTCAGTGACTGAGGCGTCGATCAAAAAATAGGTCACTCCGCCAACTAATAAAAATTTGGCAATCGATTTGGCGAGATTTACCAGAGCTTGCGTTCCAAACATGCGTTTAAAGCCCGAAATGGGGTTAAACTTGGAGGCCTTCGGTTGGATGGACTTCCAACTGAAGTTGTAACCACCAATCAAGCCGGAACAAACTAGAACCACCACTCCTGTGAGAATCAGGATAGGCAAAATCGTTAGCAATGCCTCTACCGCCGCATCACTCAGCCTTCCAAGCCCCACCTGAGGCTCAAGAACAGCCAGAGAGTCAAAAACCAACCCTTTCGCAAAGATATTAGCGACGTTTCCCAACAAGGAATTGCCAAATAAGAAGATGTATATCGCCACACTAATCACTGAAGCAGCGATAGTAATCTCTGTGGACCGGGCGATTTGGCCCTCTTCTCTAGCTTTACTCAAACGGCGTGCGGTCGGTTCTTCTGTTTTTTCCTGGCTGTCGTCTTGTTGGTCTGCCATTAGCTAACGACCCACATATTTTGCGCCATTGAAAACGCTTCAAGCCATAACCACTCGATCCTGTGCCCTATATTAACCAAATACACCAGCAGCAAAACCAAACCAGCTATGACCATTGCGGGAAAACCTACCGCAAAGATATTCAGGGCCGGGGCTGCACGAGTGACGATACCAATACAGAGATTTACTAGCATCATAGTTAACATAATAGGTAGCGCGATGAGGATACCGCCAAGAAATACCATTGCCGTCCACTCGATCAGATTAGCAGTGGTCTCGACAAGGTTGATCTCGCCACCAATCGGCATAACCTCAAAGCTCATCAGGATAAGCTGGATAAGAATTAAATGGCCACCAATAGACAAAAAAATCAGGGTAGACATCACCACCAAAAATGAGGCGAGCACGGGCACCCTTCCAATATTTGGATCAACAGTTTGCGCCATCCCCAGCCCCATACTCATGGACAAGGTCTGTCCGGCGACGACCAAAGCTGCGTTGACAACCTGCAAAGAAACGGCAAACAAGAGCCCGATTAATAGTTCCCTAACAATGAGTGTTAATCCGTCAGCGCTGACAGGATCAATGGTTGGCAGCTCTAACGTGGGATAAACAAAAATGGTGAGTACTAGTGCGATTGCGATCCGAATCCGCACCGAGACAACTTTAAGAGAAACTAAAGGTGCTGCTAGCAATAACGCCGATATTCGAAGAAGAGGAATAAGCCCTGTAGTGAGAATCGCAACAACATCATCAAGGATAAAGTTCATCGCGTAAAAATTTGCGGGATCATGTCAAAAATCGTGACAAACATATCAGACAGCATTGTCAGTTGATAATCACCAAATATTAAGAGGGCCGCTACCAAGGCGGCCAACTTAGGGATAAAACTCAAAGTCATTTCCTGTATAGATGTGGCCGCTTGGAAGACACCAATGATTAAACCCACCGAAAGGGCGATCAGCAGAATGGGCCCTGCCACGTAGATCACCGTCCAGATCGCCTCTCTTCCTATACTGATAACTTCGGTAGTTTCCACGCGTTAGTCCTTAAACATAGCTACCGGTTAATGAGGTCATCAGCAACATCCACCCGTCCACCATAACAAAAAGAAGGAGTTTAAATGGCAGCGAGATAATCATAGGGGAAAGCATCATCATACCCATTGACATCAGCACACTCGCGACGACCATATCTATGATGATGAATGGAATGTAAAGCATGAAGCCAATAGTAAAAGCACTTTTGAGCTCAGACGTGATGAAGGCAGGCACCAGTACCGACAACGGTGTATCCATCGGGGCCGAAATGTCGGGATTATTAGAAATACTCACAAAAGTTTGCAGATCTTTCTCCCGCGTTTGACGCAACATAAAATCCTTTATCGGAACTTGCGCCAACTCAAGGGATTCCTCAAGGCCTATTTCGTCGTTGCTATATGGTGTAATTGCCTCGTTATATACCTGCGTGAAAACAGGTGCCATTATAAAAATCGTTAGAAACAAGGCGATTCCCAACAAAATTTGGTTGGGCGGTGTTTGAGCAGTGCCCAAAGCCTGACGAAGCAGTGACAAAACGATGATTATCCTAGTAAAGCTAGTCATCATCAGTAGGATGGAGGGTAACAGGGTCAGGACCGTCATGAGGCCCAGAAGCTGGAGCGTTACCGAATACTCGGTTTCTCCACTCGAATCCTGAATTGCGCTCAGAATGGGGATTGTCCCTTGGGCCGAAGCTTCCGTAGCCAAGAGAGTCAAGAGCCCCAGCACCAAGTATTTAAGCATACCCCTCCCCTCAAAGGCCCCGGCGTATAGCAACTCACAAAAGAAGAGGTCACTGTAGCGATGATACATCGCGCTGCCCGCTTGCAGGGCCGCCGTCGCTTCTTAGTGGTCTTCTACAGGAGCTTCGCCCGAAAGCTTAGCCAGAGTATTGATGTTAGCAGGTGTCGCGCCGATTAAGAACCTCTCGTTCTCAACCTCTACCAGTACTAGCTCCGCTGAGCGACTTAGCCTCACTCGCCCCGTAATCTTGATAGGCAGCCAACTTTTATTTGAAACCTGAATTTTTCGCAAAGCAAGGAAACTCGCACCCATGGCGACCGCCAGGACAAAGAATGCAGTAACCCATCGGACCCAGCTCAGCTCCTCAGCCACAGAGAGCTCCGATAATCACAGCTTCTCAACGCGGTCTTCTGAGGGCAAAATTCGCGTCAAGCGCACGCCGTATCGATCATTAACCAAAACGACTTCGCCCTGCGCCACGACGGTATTATTGACTAGTAAATCGAGGGGTTCTCCCGCGTTTCGCTCTAGCTCGATTACGCTCCCCTGTTTTAAGCGCAGAAGATCTCGAATCTTTAGGCGCGTTCTACCAACTTCGACCGACAGCGTGACAGGTACGCTCTGTAATACGTCCGCGCTGACCATAGCTTCAAAACCTGTTGCCAGAGTTTCGTCATCAGCGAGTTGCTCCAAGGAGACATCCCCAGGTTCCTGTTCATCACTCATTTATATCTCCTAGCACTGTTGAAGCGGGTAATCAGGCGGAAAACCTTTGCCATGACGTCCCTTCTTGTAGTCCCTGCTCGCTTCGTTATTCAGATAATTCTACGGCTTCCAACAGACGAGCAGCCGCATACCCATTGGCGGTGCCAACCTCTGCATTAAACAGGGGAATGTCATCAACCAACACTCGGGCCAAATCAAATTTCTTCAAGTCTAGAATTTCGCCTACCTGCATATTATTAAAATCGCCAAGGGTAAGCTCTATCTCACCTAAAATAACGCGGTGCTCCAATTCGGCATCTGAAGCAGCCCCCGCCAACTCACGAGCCCAGACGTCATGATCTACCGATGGATCCTCGGAATCCTGAACACGTCCTCTCAGGACATCCCTGATAGGTTTGAGTGTGGCAAATGGGTAAACGACATCGATAGCACCACGCTCTTGCCCTGGTAGCTCCACTTCCAAATGGCAGACGATCACCAAATCATTCTCATCGACAATTTGAACAAACGCGGGGTTTATTTCCGAACCTACGTGCTCACAAGAGATCTCCATAATTGGCGACCACGCCTCGTGCATCGAGGCGAATATCACTTCGAGCATGATATTGATAATTCGGGTTTCAGTGGGTGTGAACATACGACCGGGGGGCAATCCGTCGATTCCACGTCCAAACCCACCAAAAAAATTGTCTAGCGACGCAAAGACGACACTTGGGTCAATCACTACCATGGATGTTCCACGCAACCCGGATAGACGCACAGTGTTGACCGATAATGGAGCCTTAAGGTCTTTAAGATACTCTGAAAAAGGAAGCGTCTTTACCCGATCCGCAGTAATTCTCGGACTAGTACGCAACACCTCCAACAGTCCGAGCCGGAGTCTTCGTGTAAAGCGCTCGGTGATCATATCGACTGCGGCTAGGTTTATGCCAATAGTCGTATCTTCAGTCACCAAATTATGCGGCTTGACAGCGGTTCCCAGTGCTCCGTCCGCGTGCACGGCCGAAGAAAACTCCTCGTCAGAACCCTCTTCCGAAGTCAGCGCATTAAGCTCCTCTTCAGAAAGTCTGCTGCTATCTTCTGCCATAACTCATTCTCACCCGAACACCAGTTTTACTGCACTACAAATTCAGTGAACATAACTTCTTCTACGCCGCCAAAATCTTCGTACCTTTCTAATACCGAGTTAACTGAGATTTTCAGCTGCTCTGCCAGGTCTGATCGAAAATTCGGCTCGGCAAGCTTCCCTTCGTCGATTTTTCTCATGACATCTAACATCTCAGAACGGATTGCAAAAGCATGCTTCTCCATATTTGCCACCACTCGATCGTCATAGTGGGTCATGATCGCCACCTTGATCTGCATCACCTTTCGAGAGTTGACGATGTTCGCAACCAACGGACGCTCAATTTCCATGTAAGTATTTTCGAATCGCGTCAACTCAGGTGAATCAAGCGTTTCCTTGCTCGGTCCCTTCGCCAGCTCCTCTGCCCTCTGGCGAGCTTCTTCAGCATCCATCTCCAGCTGCTGGACGGTTGCCTCTATGCGTTCGGCAGAATCCGGGTCGAAATAACCCACAAAATACATAGTCGCCAAAACCGTAATAGCCAACGCAACGAGTACGCCCACACCTATCAAGATGTACCCGAGGATGGGCGACTTCTTTTTTTCTTCGCCTGCGTCTACTTCTTCTTCAGCCATGGTGTTATTCCGTCCTTAATAAGAGGGCGTATTATGCCCAAAAATCAACTGAAGCTGGGTCGAGGCCCAGCTCAATATCTTCCGATATTAATTCTTCCGAACTTTCCGCCAGGAGACCCTCATTACCAAACCGCTCCTGAGCCATTTCATCTTTACCATCGCCACCATGTGCGCCGTTTTGCTGCGCATCTGAGCTCACTTGTAATTGGGCTAAATTGATACCAGTCTGTTGGAGAGCTTCTCGCAGTCTGGGCAACGAGTCCCCCAGTAAATCTCGAGTTACCGCGTTACTGGCGCTGATCTGAGCGTCGAGACGGCCGTCCCGCATTTCCATCACTACGTCAATTGCACCCAACTCCTTGGGAGTTACGTTGAATGTTAGGCGGTAATGGCCTGCCGCAATGTTAGCGGCCAATCGCTGACCCAGCGCTTCAGAAATGGCGCGGCTCGCCATCTCGCGCCCAGGCATGGACTGACTCGGAGAAAACTGATTCGCACGCGCCGCGTCAGAAAGCGCGGGTCTCTCATTTGTAGTCATCGCTTGACGGAAGGATAGCTCGCTCTGCGCCGCCAAACGAGGAGCACTACTATCGGTGCCTTCACTTGGGATAGAGCCCGCTGACGACAGTTGAGACGGTACCTCGGGAGCACCTGCTAATGGCTTTGCCACCTGAGGGATCATTCGCGCAAGCTCTAAGCTTCTTGCCGTCACAACGTTACGCAATGTTGTCGCTGTTTCAAGACTACCGCCCTTAATATCTAAAGACTTATCGGTCTTACCTTTCTCGGTCCCGATTGTTAGGTCATATCTCACGGGGCCAGTCCCATCTCCGCTACCCATGCCCGCGCCTCGGACGGCGAACCTCTCTAAGGTTCCCTGCGAGACACCCGCTAATTCGGATGGGCTGGGAGTTTTGCTGGGCAGGACACCCTGCATGAGCCGGGCTACTGCACGCTTCGAGTCAGCACCATCAATCTCCCAGCTTGGTCCTGTAACGGTAAGGCTAATCCGCTCAGGCTGTGATACAGCGGCATTCTTGGCAGCGCTCAACTGTGACGGGGTCACATCCGAGAGCCCCATAATTGGAGCAGAAACGATTGAGGCACTCTGGCGAGGACTGATTTCCGATGTTGCCGTGCCGCTAAACAACTCCTGGCTTGCACCAGACGACGCGACTTGGGCGAGCGCAGGGACGGTTCGCATTGCTTGCTCAATTACAGGAGAGATCCTGGCAGCCAGTTGCATAACACCAGGTCGATCCTCTGAGGGTTTTGCCGCCCATCCCGCGACTTCAGGTGCGAGAGATCCGGCGAGTTCACGCACCCATTGCTCCGGAACCGCCGCTCCCTGCTCGGTGCGCATAGCTTGTGTGACCCAGCTCGCAAGCGTTGATTGCAGCTGCCGAGTCAATACCAGCATTTCCTGTGAATTCTGTTCCAGTGGATTTTGCGCGACCACACGGTCGACCGCAGCTGTTGAATCGCTTATCAGTGGGGTCACTGCGGTGGTTAAACGAGAGAGCAGCAACTCGCGTGAGGTCTCAGCTTCTTCTACGGGTAAGTGGCTAGCGACCCATCGCTCTACAGCGGGCCCCACTGCCACCTGAATCTTGCTTGACAACTCGTGCGCCGCTGCTCCGTTCGCGGGTGCTTCCGGAGATTCTCCCTTATCTGCTGACTGCGATAACAGCGGTTTTAGCACCGAAGCCACAGCGTTAACGAGCTCGGCAATACTAGCTTGATCTACCGATTCATCAGGTAAGAGGACGCTACCCGAGACATCTTTCAACCCATCATTCATCGCCTTTTTCAATGCAAACAGGTCAACCGTCTGCTGCATCTGAGACAGATCAACAGTCTGCTGTACCTTAGAAACATCGACGGTATGCTGTACCTGAGACGGATCGACGGTCTGCTGTGCCTGAGACGAATCGACGGTCTGCTTCAAATTGGTGGACGACCAGTCAAGTAGCGTCTGCGCGACCGCAAGGGTCAGAGACTTCTGAGGCAATGTCCCAGTCTCACCATCGTTGACACGGAGTGAAAAAAGATTCTCAACCGCTGCCGGCGAAAATCCACTCTTCCGTGCCAGATCAACGATGACAGGGCGCTCGGCCGGACCACCCGTGACGACTAAATCAAACTCGGGCATCGGGGTGGTGGTCCTAAACTGACTTGCCGGGGCACCGGCTGAAGGCTGTAGCTCCTTCAAACGTCCAGTCTCAGGAGCTGGCCTGGCTACTTCTGTCGGGGAGGCAGCCGGCAAGGGCTTGCCGGTGACGTCTTTTGCCTGAAGCCGTTCAGAGGCCACCAAAGCACGCTTAAATGAGGAACCCGCCTCGCTCTGCGAGCCAGATTGGGTAGCGGAAGCCTTTGATTTACCTAGGTTTCCTAGCAGCTTGGCTATGTCTGATCCGATCTGAGATTCCACAATTCAACCATTCATCACGTTGTTCACTACGAGTAACTAAAGCAAATCACGTGCCAAGTTACTTCTAGTGTGGCTCTGAACCGCCCACTCATCGATCGCATCCAATTCGTTGCGTTCTTGCTGCGAGCGTCGTGAACGGACGGTTTGCTGCTGCAAGTGCTCATATTTCTGCAATACCTGCAGGGTTTTCTCATTTTCGCTTTGGGCGCGTTTTAACAACCCACGTAACTCGATGAGTTGACCCTCACAATTGTTCCTCAGGAAGTCCAAATCCGCGAGAAAAGCCTTCATAACCCGCCAATCGCCGATCTCCTGTTTCGAATTCATACTTAAACGATGACGGAAATACTGCTGTCTCTCGGAAATTTTGTCGCGATTGCACTCCATTTCCTTTAGTTGATGCCGCAATGCGATGAGCTGATTTAACTCCTGCTGACTACGGCGTCTATATTTCAGAACTAGAGGATCCCATTTAGTGGCCATGCTGCCCCCGAGCAATTATCTGGGCAACACCTGCCACAGATTGGTCGAGGGAGCATGATTCGAAATCTGCCTGACGCAGAAAGTCCAGCATCATTGGTCTGATCGCTATAGCCTTGTCCAATTCAGGATCAGTGCCCTGCTCATACGCACCAACCATAATAAGATCTCGATTTGCCTCATAGAGCGACCAGAGCCTTCTAAACTCTGTCGCCATTTTTAATTCATGCTGGCCTGACACTTTGGACGCCAATCTTGAAATCGATCCTCTGAGATTAATCGCCGGGTACACACCGGAGTCCGCTAGCTCTCGTGACAACATTATCTGCCCATCAAGAGACGCTCGGGCTACCTCAACAATGGGATCCATGCCCTCATCATGCTCGGATAAAACGGTATAAACGCTTGTGATGGTTCCCTCGCCGTCTCCCGGCCCGCCTCTTTCGATAAGCTTGGGCAAATCACTAAAAACAGACGGAGGATACCCCTTATTTGTCGGTGGCTCACCAGTTGCCAGTCCAATTTCGCGCTGCGCGTGGGCGATACGGGTAAGACTATCGCACAGCAGAAGCACGTCTTTGCCCTGATCCCGGAAATACTCCGCAACCAGATGCGCAACCTCTGCTGCTTGTCTCCGCATCACCGAAGCGCAGTCAGAGGTGGCCAGGATAACAACAGCTTTGCTAAGCCCCTCGGCTCCCAAGCTCTCTGCTAAAAATTCTCCAGCCTCTCGACCGCGCTCACCAATCAAAGCGAGAACCACCACATCGGCTGCCGTGTGGCGAGTCATCATTCCTAACAACGTGCTTTTTCCTACTCCTGAACCCGCGATCAGTCCTACGCGCTGACCTTTCGCGAGAGTAAGCACACCATTTATCGCGCGAACACCAACATCCAATGGGTTTTTTACAGCCTGTCGTTTCAACGCGGGGATGGAACGGCCAAAAAAATGAGGGGTAAATCTTGGGTGAGACAAGGCGTATCCATCCAACGGCTTTCCCAAGGGGTCTATGACGCGACCCAACAAATGTGGACCCACTGGCAGTCCAACCCTGCGGTTGACCAAGCGGATACGGCTCTCTCTGGATACACCGACCGTATCTGAAAAGGGGATTAGCTTGAGGGTTTCATCTGAGAAGGCCACTACCTCAGCAGGTACATTCGGTGCCGAGGGATCATCGGTCTCTATTTCACACATGGCCCCAAGCGGAGCCTGCAAACCCTCGCACTCTACAACATGTCCAGAGACGTGGCGTATTTTTGCCCATATCCAAGCATCGGGGGCAACAAGATTCGGCCAATTTTGCCCAGCAGATTCGGCACAGTCACCCGTCATATTGTCACTCATGACTCAATAAAACGATCTGGGAACTGCGCCACCAACTGCTCGCGAAGTTGAGAGAATTCACCCTCTAGCAGTCGCTCAATCGCAATGTGGTTATAAGTTATCGACAGATCTCCGTCAGACATTTCGGAGTCTACTGTAACGGTTAGCTGGTGCTCCGGCAGCATATCCGACAATGCATCTGCGGATATCCAACCCGCCATAGCCTCTGAAACCTTTATTTCAATCGGGATATTCTGTGGAAGATCTGAATCTTTAAGTGCTCGATGTAAATACTCGCGAAAAAGTGCGTGATCGATGCGAAAAGCACCAAGGCACACTGTTTTTGCTATGTCCAGTGATAAGTCCGTGACGACAGGCCAAATCTTCGGAAGCTCAGATATATTTCGCTGAATAGCCTCCAGCACCTGCTGTGACAAGGCCTCTCTTTGCTGACTCTCTAAATTAGTCTGACGTATTCCATCCGCAAGTCCCTCTTGATAGCGGGCTTCCAACAGAGACTCAATATCTTCGGACGCTTGCTCTTCGGCAACTGGGTCCTCTACATCTTTGTCACCAGTATCGTCGGTTGCAAGATCAGCCTCGCTACTGTCAGTACTCTCCTCGGCGGGCTCCACCAAATCGTTGCTAAGGTCCTGCCATTTGGAAGCTTCAAAGCCAGGGGACGCGTCAGATATTTCGCCCGCTGCCAAGGCCTCGCAGAATGCCTTGGCACGGCGATCGGCTGCGAGGAGCTCATTTAACTCCCATACGACCGTGTTATCCACCTTAGACAAAGTCATCTCCACGACCGGCAAGCACCAGCTCGCCAGCATCGGACAGTTTTCTGGCAATTCGCATGATGTTCTTCTGCGCGTCTTCTACATCAGAGATCCGCATGGGGCCCTTGGATTCCATGTCATCAATAAACATCGCCTTCGCACGTTGCGACATGTTGTCGAAAAACTTATCCCGGGTCTCCTCACTAGCACCTTTCAAGGCCACCATCAGCAGATCCGATTCTATATTCCTCATCATGACCTGGATGGCACGGTTATCCACCATGGAAAGGTTTTCAAAGGTGAACATGTTGTCTTGAATCTGCAGGGTTAGTTCTTCGTCAAGATTAGTCAGCGACTGCATCACCGATGTTTCCAGATCGACTTTGACAAAGTTCATAATCTTGGCCGCCGTCTTCACGCCACCAAAACTAGAGGATTGCGCCGACGAGTTGCTTGAGAATTGTTGCGTCATAATTCTCTCAAGCTCTTCCATTGCAGAAGGTTGAACAGTCTCTAAACTCGCAACGCGCTGCATCACTTCACCACGATTTTCTTCGGGAAGAAAGCTCAGGACATCTGCCGCAACATCGTACTCGAGCACTGACAAGATAATGGCAACCACTTGAGGATGCTCATTAATAATCATGTCTGAAATAGCTCGCGCATCCATCCAACGAAGAATTTCCAAGCCCTTGGTAGAGCCTCCGGGTAAGATTCTGCTGAGTACCGTACTCGCTTTATCGTCTCCAAGAGCCCGCTTTAATACCGATTCGACATAGTCGGTGGTTCCCAACCCCAAATTGGTTTGCTGTTTAATGGTGCCGACAAAGTCGTCGAGCACTGCACTTACTGTTTCCTGTGAAAGATCAACTACCCCAACCATCGCCGAGCCCAGCGCCTGCACCTCTCTGGGATTCATATACCGGATAATATCCGACGCCTGCGTTTCCCCCATTAAGAGCATAATGACTGCTGCTCGCTCGGTGGAGGTCATGGTCTCAAGCTCCGCTCTTACAAACTCTGGGAGCTCCCTTTCGTCGTCACCAACACCTAATTTCTTTGCTGCTTCGGCCATTGAATCCCCCTTTAGACGGGTTTAATCATCTTCTTAAGAACGTTCGCCACTCGACCTGCGTCTTCAGCAACTAGTAGCCGTACGACTGCCACTTTGTCATCGTAACTATTGGCTGTATCGAGCATATCTGCAGAAATTGCCGATTTCTTGGGTTTGAGCTTTGCCTTAATTTCATCAAGAGACTCACCCTCTTCCAGCGCTTTTCTGTCCTCCATGCTGAGCTCACCGTCAATCAACTGCTCAGCCAGCAGTGCCTCATTCTCCTCGATCTTGGGCATGTACACTCTCAAGACCGGTGCAATTACCAACAAAAAGAACGCTATCAAGCCGATGGAAGTCATCCCATGGCGACCCCACTCGATGATGGCTGGGTCCTTATGCCATGGCAAGGTATAGTCCTGCGGCGGGTCGGTGAAAAAAGGCGCCGATGTCAGAGTGACCGTATCCCCTCGCCCAGCATTGTAGGGGAGGGCGGTAATAATGAGCGACCGCAAACGGTCCACCTCATCTGCCATAAAGCGCTGAAGTTCTTCGCTTGGAATCGGTGCCAAGGATGCAGCGGCAATCTCCAGCCCCTCGCCTTCGGCGTCAACGTCATCAAGGGTATCGGCACTCGCCGCGGGCTGCTCATCAAGCGAGGCGTAATATCGGCGCTTTGCCAAGTCCCTGAGAGACTCCTCATTAACGATAACCCCAGCTGTCATCGATGTGACACGGCCTGTCTGCTCTTTGGTGAATGTGATTTCCTTGTCGAGCTCGTAATTACGCGTGGTTTGCTCACGCTCAGTCGTCGCCGTCTGAGTATTGGTGGGGTTAGCCGCCACTTCTCCCTCGGGTACAACCTCGGGTTGGTCGGGTGGAATATTCGTGGTTGCCCCCGGCACCCCGGATGCCGCGATACCCGTTTGCGTGTCCGCGGTGACAACCTCAGATCGAACCTCAGCTCTCTCGGGCTCAAAATCGAGATACTGTTCGCGTGTGGTCTCGCGCTGCGTGAAGTCCATCTCAAGATTCACGACGGTTCGCACATTGCCTCCACCGAGTGCGGGGATTAGCAGCTCGCGGATGCGCTCAGCCAACTCAGCCTCACGCTCTGCCTCAAACCGAGCATTGTTTAGCGCGGGCGTGCCGTCTTTATCGGCATTACTCCCCGTCAATAAGTTGCCGTAGTGATCAACGACAGTTACGTCCTGAGTTGCCAAATACGGCACACTCGCGCTGACAAGGTGCACGATAGAAAGTACTTGTGCCGGGTCGACAACTCTGCCCCGGTAGGGTTTTACGATGACCGATGCCTTCGCAGGTTGTCGATCTCTGACAAACACGCTTTGTTTCGGTGCTGCCAAGTGCACACGGGCAGACTCGATCGTGCTGATCTCGGTGATGGTGCGAGCCAACTCGATCTCAACTGCGTTGTTATACCTAACTTGCTCCATGAACTGGCTTGTCGTCATGGAGCTACCCTCAGCGAGAGCCCCCATCCCACCTTCCGCCGCTGCGCGGGGAATTCCCTGCGATGCCAGGAAAATACGCGCTGCCTGAAAGTCGCTTTCAGGCACCTCCAGACGACCAGTGGACTCGTTGATGCGGACATCATAATTAGCACTTTTAAGAGCCTCAAAAGCAAGCTGTACGTCTGCGGATTCAAACCCATCGGATACACTTCGAAACGGTGTAGACGTCATAATTGACCAGAAAATAAGCACCAAGAGCAGCGACAACACTGCAACAATCGCCGGCATTGCCCGCTTCACTGCAGGTTGTGACATAACGTCTTTTACAGCAGGTAATCCGGGTGGCTTTCCTGTATTTCCCGCCCCGCCTTCATCAGCAGGAACTACCGATTTACTGCGCTGCTCTTGGGTATCGGCAACCTCATCGATCTCGGTAGCTGTACCTTCAATAAAGGGTCTTTGCTCAAGCGCTGCTTCCATTATTAATTACCTCTTTGTCGGCATATCCGGCGAATCAAACCGGCATACTCATGACATCTTGATAGGCTTTTAGGACCTTGTTGCGAATCTGCAGTGTTGCTTCGAACGCCACCGATGCGCGCTGAGAGTCAATAAGCACATCCGTAACACTGACGTCGCCACTTGCTTCAAAGTTGGTCTTTGTCTCTGCAGATTGCATCTGGCTTGCGTTGACAGATCTGATGGCTGCCAATAAGTCAGACGCAAATTGCGACTGCTGCTGCTCACTTCCAACTCGAAGAGATGCGTCAGCTGCCTTACTGTTCGCCAATTCTGCCTGCCGAATAACATTCATGACGCCTTGCATGTTCGTCCTATCAATCATGGTGCACCTATGGATTGCAAAGTATCTATCTCGGATGCCTTCAATTTTTGAAGCTTGTGCCGCAATGTCCTAGGGCTGATACCCAACCGTTCCGCGGCTTCTTTTTTGGAGTCCGTCTCCTGAAGCGCTGCCTGAATCAAATGCCACTCGGCCTGCTCCTTGGCCGACATTAAATCTTGGCTTGAGTGGAGCACGTAGTCGCCCTCCCCTGAGCTTGCAACAGCAGAGCCTGAAACTTCGTTCTGCACTGCAGCAAACGAATCTGCTGAAAACTCCAGCGCATCGAAATAAATGTGTTCAGACTTGATGATATTGTGTATAGCCAAAACTTTGGCTCGACAAATAACATTATCAAGCTCACGAACGTTACCTGGCCAGTCGTGGGCCATTAGCAGGTTGATAGCCGCCTCTTCAATTTGCATACTGACACCGGCCAATTGCTCTGAAGCTGCAAAGGTAATTGCCAGTTGCCGAATATCCTCAGGACGCTCTCTGAGCGAGGGTATGCCGATGTGGAAGGCATTGAGCCGATAAAGCAAATCCTCGCGGAACTCTCCTGACCTCACCAGCTCCGCTAAATTGCGGTTTGTCGCTGCAACCAAGCGAACATCAAAATGGACCTCGTTCGTACTACCAATACGCGCGGCTTTTCGCTCCTGAATGACTCGCAGTAGCTTTGGCTGAATGTGAAGAGGTAATTCACCAACCTCATCCAGAAATAAGGTGCCATTGTGTGCCTCTTCAAAAATACCTGGCTGGTCTTTTATAGCGCCAGTGAAGGAGCCCTTGGTATGCCCGAATAGAATGCTTTCGACCAAATGCTCAGGCATTGCAGAACAATTTAGTGCAATAAAAGGACCGGCTGCCCTGCCCGATGCATTATGAAGAATTTGGGCAACGACCTCCTTGCCAACACCCGAGGGACCTGAAAGCAAAACAGTGACGTCGACCTGTGCGACTCTCTGCACCAAACCAAGCATAGCTTTGCTGGCAGGATCACTGAAAACAACTTGTTTACGCTGGCCCCTCGCCAACACTGAAGGGCTGGACTTAGGCTGCTCTGCCGCAGCTCCCTGAGCCAAAACATCCCTCGCAGCGGTCTGTACGGCCTCAGCGACCTGCAACCAGTCACCGTCTTCTTCATAACTCTCAAGTCTAGAGAAGCCATGCAGACCGATACGATGTGCCAGCCTTACGTCATCACGTGGCGTCAAAACAACAACACCAACTGGCGCCTGCTGTAAAACCTGCTGCAGATAACGTTCCTCCAGCGACCATGCAGGTCCAATGGCTACGCAAGACGGAAGTCCCTCATTGGCTCTGGTCAAAAAAGTATCGGGGGCCTGGGTTACTTGAAGACGCACTGCATCTTGATCCAGCAACAGCTCCTCGGGAAAACCTGTTCCGCGAACCGCTAATATGTTCAAACTAGCAACTGGTTGAGCGTTTGTTGGCACTGACCTGTTTTCCCGACGCAATCATCTGCCGGTGAAATTGCAAGCGCCAAGCCACCGTTTTATTTTTATAATAAAAACAGTAGTTTAAGGTCTTTGGAATAAAAAGAGTTACGCTAAACTGACACTTCCGTCAAAATTATGACAGGCAAACGTCAGGTTTTGGCAATCTTCAGCCTGCTCATTTTTTCGATCAAGGTAGTTCGCTTGACGCCTAGGGACCGGGCAGCCTCTGAAATATTGCCGTTCGCGCCAGCAATGGCTTTTACAATGAGCTGTCGCTCAAAGTCACTCACCCTGTCCTTCAAAGTTATATCAGTAAAGGTAAAATCTGCTGGGGTCTCGGCCGCTGTTATACCCAGTACGCGCCCCATTCCGTACTCGTCTTGGTCGGCAATAGAAAGCAACGCTTCAGTTTGTTGACCAAGCACAGCGTCACTGGCAGTTTTTTTATCCTGAATCGAGTCAGATCCCATTAAATCAACCATGCCCGGCGGTAAAAAGCTAGACGGCAAATCGTAAAGACTAAGCGCCTCCCCGGGGTATATGGCCGACAAGCGCCTGCAGAAATTCTCCAACTCACGCACGTTCCCAGGCCAGCGGTAGGACTGCAGAAGGCTAACCGAGCGCGCATTTAACTTTATTGACTCACCATCCAACGCATAGAGGTCACTGAAATAATCAAAAAGTTCTAGGATTTCCTCAGGTCGGTCGCTCAGAGATGCCACCATGATGGGAATGACGTTCAGACGAAAAAAAAGATCTTCACGAAATCTTCCTTGATCAATTAATTCCTCCAAAGGTTTATGTGTGGCCGAGATAATACGCACATCTACCGGTATCTCTTTACCTGACCCTACCGGCGTGACAACACCTTCCTGAACAGTGCGCAAAAGCTTGGCCTGCAAGGCGCCGGGCATATCTCCGATCTCATCAAGAAGAAGAGACCCTCCATCTGCTAAGCGCATTCTTCCCTGATAGCTGCTCACCGCACCGGAAAACGCTCCTTTTTCATGGCCGAAGAGCTCACTTTCAAGCAACTCCGCAGGGATTGCACTACAGTTCAGCGCTATAAACCTACCTTGGGTCGCCCTGCCTGAGAGGCGATGAATTTCTCGCGCAACCAGTTCTTTCCCTACGCCAGTCTCGCCCCGCACAAGCACAGGCGCGTCTGTAGGAGAAATTTTTCCAAGATATGCCAAGAGCTCCCGAGTGACCGCGCTACTGCCTATGAGCTGCTGTTCAGATCTCATGCTGAATCGGGAACCCTAAATTAGCGACATGGATTTGCTGAGGGAGCTAAACCCCTCTCGTCTCTTTGAGGCTGAGCGTTGGTGGTGGAAATCTGAGTCATATTTGTTCCCACTAAAATTTCAGCATTGGAGACAGAACCCTTATTACGCGGGCCTGCACGCGATCCGGCTTCTACAAAAACCACTACATTATCTGTGGGTGACGTCGTATTGGGCATTGCTTGGGTTCGACTGGACACGCCCTCTTGACGCATTTTGTTACATACATCCTTGTACGACGCGCTAGCTACTGTTTCTGCCAGAGAGAGCTGAGTGTAAACAGCCAAGAAGAACCCTGCACACCATTTTGTATCCACAATAAGCTCCAGTCCTTTTCCCTTTGCCAAATAAAGGAGCAGTGACTATGTATCCAATTTTGCACCACAGCCTGAGCCTTTGAAACTCAGCGCCAGCACAGTCTCTTTACCACTTACTTTACTCCCTCTAGAGTGGCAAGATACTTCATGCCCTACAGCCCGGCAACTAGAGTCGCGTTGAATTAGCAGAGAGGATTTGAACTTGACCCCTCGACAATATATCGGGTCGCTCTTTGAGCGTTCCTCCGAGCAAAAAAAAGCCGCCCGCAGGCTCAATGCATTCTTATTCACGCTTATCACGCTTAACCTTGCCGCTATTACACTCGAATCTGTCGAATCGGTTAGCGCCAAGTGGTCTTTCGAACTCCTGATTTTCGAATTTTTATCTGTTATGGTGTTTTCAGTAGAATACATCCTGCGTATTTGGTCGGCCCCGGATAATCGTGATCTGCAAGGTACAACCCCTGCACGGAAGCGCCTTAATTATATTTTTAGCTTCACTGGGTTGATTGATCTCGTTGCTATTCTTCCGACGTTATTACAATTCATCTGGGTAGGTGCTGACCTGCGCCTTCTGAGAGTCATGAGGCTGGCGAGACTGCTCAAGCTAAGTCACTACACGACGGCGCTGGAAGACCTCGTCTCTGCCATTCACTCGGAGCGTCAAGCGTTTGGCGCTGCCTCCTATCTAATGGCAGTTGCACTATTCCTCTCGAGCTCGATGATCTATGTGGCCGAGCATGATGCTCAGCCAGAAGCCTTCCCGTCTATCCCCGAAACTATGTGGTGGGCAATTGTCACCCTGACGACCGTGGGCTACGGCGATGTTTCGCCTGTCACTGGCGTGGGCAAATTGATCGGCGCACTTACTGCTATGATGGGGGTGTGTACGGTCGCACTACTCACAGGCATTGTCGGCGCGGGCTTTTCAAAACAAATGTCCAAGCAGCATGCTGAATTTGAACAAAAGCTCCTGGAAGCGCTTGCTGACGGAATCATTTCCGAAGAAGAGGCTGGCGAGATTGAAGAGTTGCGAGAAAGAATGGGGCTATCAAAAACACAAGCTGAACAGCTCGCCAATCACTTGATCGAGTCAAAACGTACTTAGTGGGGATGGCGTCACTGGAGCAGAGAGCAAAAGCAGCTTCTGCTTACCTTTATCTGTCCCTGAACCGGAACATAACCGGCATCAACTTAAACTCCGGCTCCGATTCAAGATACTTTTGTTCCATTTCTGTCCACCGACTGGTACCAATACGCCACCTTAAGTGATCGTCAAATCCGGCTTCAGATTGCCAGTAGGACATGGCTATCACGGTGCCGTTCTCCAAGTCCTCAGTGACGTATATCCAGTCGCATGCGGGGGCTGCCATAGTCGCCTGAGCCACCACAGAAAAATCGGCGAGAAATGAGGCCTTTTGTGCCTCTCTAACTCTGTACGTTGTTTGTACCATCAACGACATATCGGTGCCTCCGTGATTAGGCCTACAAGTTTAGCCGCACCACTACTCTGCCTCAAGCATCAAGGCAGGGCGGGCTAGGGTCAGTCAGGCGCCCCAAAAATATCGACAACTAGCCATCGATGGCGCCGGACCATCCTGCAAGGGGTTAATAAGTCGTGGACACGTAACCTTAAGGCTGAGGACTATGAAAGCCATCTTGTGTAACAGTGCCCAGCATCCCTAACGGCGGCCTCACCCTCTAATCAGCCGCCGCCTTCTACTAAAGCGCTGTCGACATCGCTTTTATCTATTACAAGAGAGCCATCATCGCTTCGGCCGCGCTAACGTCCACCCCGGGACCGTCCTCGACGTTGAGGTGTGTCACTGTGCCATTTTCAGCGATCAGGGCATAACGCTGGCTCCGCGTGGCCATTCCGAAACTGGTCGCATCCATCTCCAAGCCAAGCGCCATGGTTAGCTCAGCATTTCCATCAGCAAGCATCACGATAGAGTCGTTGGCATTTTGGGCCTCACCCCACGCGTGCATCACGAAAGCGTCGTTTACTGAAACACAGATGATACCGTCCACACCCATCTCTTTGATTTTATCCGCGTTGGCTACGTAGCCAGGCAAATGTGTCATGGAACACCCCGGCGTAAACGCGCCGGGCACAGCGAACATCAGTATCTTGTTGTTGTTAAAGAGGTCTGCGGTGGATACGGGGGCCGGACCCTCGGTGCCCATAACGGACAGGGTACAATTCGGGATGGTGTCTCCTACAGCAATGGTCATGGTCTCACTCCATTATTTCGATTGATGTGTTCAGCTCACTTTGTGCTGCTGTGCTGCCACGATTGACGGTCTAGCCTTACTTCAAAGTTGATACTACCTCACGCGAGGTGCTTTTCCATCCGTAGAACGCTCGTGTAGCGCACATTCTGCACGATTTAAATATGTTTTCCACCAAAATAACGATCTCAAACGCCTACACCGCCTCAAATATCGCATGTTTACCTCATGAGCGGTATGGGACCCAGCGGGACCAGTTGAACTCATGTTCACCGGGCGCACTAAACACCAGCGCCTTGATAGGTAGCATGTCACGCGAGCGCTGGTTAGTATGGGGGCACATTATTGGTCCAAAGCAAAAGAACCAGCAACCAGTGATGCGCCAGAAAACGCTTTGGCTTTAATCTAGCGGCCCGCCGAAACCCCACAGGAGTTTCTACATGAGAACATTTTTTGCTGTTTTGCTCGGGGTGAGCACTTACCTTGGGTGCATGGCGAGCGGCTGGTTCAATGGTGTATTTGCAGCCTTTATGGCTACCATTGTTTTTGTTTTTGTGACTGTTTTTAAAGGCTTCAAAAAGAAGAAACCTGGCTCTGATCCTGATACCCCCCTGAATTAGGTATCAGCACTCGACCAACAACTGCTGCTTTAAGTACTGAAGCAAGTACCAGCGCCGTCAATGATTCGGTCAGTCAACGAGGCCTCTCTTGAAGCTCGGTTTCCGGATTTTGAGGATCGATTTTCGTACAGTCGATAGGGTTGGAGTTGAAACTTTGACCCTTGGTATTCAGGTAATCCTCATAAACATTAAGTAAACGCATGGCGTGGCTTAGCAACCTCTTCGAGCCCTCGTGACCTCTTTCGGCGCCGCTACAGGCAGTAGATAGAAGCTGCTGATTTATCAAGAACGCAAAAAAAGTATCTGGTAATTCCGGATACTGCTGCGCAAATTGATCAACAAGCTTCACAGCGGACTCACCAACCTCCTCGCTGATACGATGTACTTCGCGGTCGCTGATTGACTGCTGCCTCATGGTGCGATAATCGCTTAGTGAGATCACGCTCGCCGACATACACCCGACCTCCATTACTCTGCTTGGCTCTAGGAGATAATCGGATCCACCCCCGATCGCTTTAATGGATAAAAACGGAAGACAGACGCGGAGATGAAGTTAGCCGCCAAAAGTAGAGACGTTGACCGGCCCGCGATCCAATGGCTAGGAGCGGCTTAACTCCAATCTCAGTCAGGCAGCAGCCAAAACGTAAAACGGCTGTGGATTTTGAAATTTGCAATATAAATAGCGGTGGCGGCTCTGGCTCGCTCCCAGGCGCTGCTTCTGGTCTCAATAAAATCTTTATCAGTTCTCTGCAGTAATTGCTCAATCCGATCCAGATCGGAGTGCAAAGCCTTTAGAGATTGTCTGGGATTTTGGACCGTACTAGTCTCATATAACATCACAAAGCACCCTATCTAGTTTCACACCAATGTCACGACCACAACATGTTGAGTGTACGCTGGTGGCGAGCCTTCGCAAAAGTGGAAATATGACCAGTGTAGGTTACTGAGGGAACGCAGGGAGCAAATTGTGGGCGTGGTAGTTGCCTCAAAAGACTAGCGCCCTAGCCGCCGGTAGCAGCAGCGCAAAACCACAAATGGCTGCCGTTGTTGTCAACGCCAACCCAAATCCAAAAAATCGACCAGCGCCCCGAGAATGGGTCACAGTCGAGGCTGAGTCGAAGCTGCAGATAGCTTCAATCGCCTCCTCAAGTGCTTTTCGCTCCTCAGGTGACAGCAATAACGGCTTGAGGGGTCTCTCAATCATTCGACAATCCTCGCGTTTAAAATCCCAAAACGAAATTTTATTTGCAATTTTTAGTGGTGACAAGTGTTTTTATGGGAAACTTTTTTCAACCCGGGTTTCCATCCAGCTCTTTAAAAAGCACGCCTGTGTATGCGTGAAATAACGGGATAAGGGCACGCAAAGTACTGATTGTATTGGGAAACCGCGAACAGAAACCTGGAACCGAGCTCTTCAGCCAGCTGTCGATTTGAGTATTTTGTGACGCCGTCAGGAGGGTGCGACTCAGCACCGGACGTCAAGTTTTCGCAAATTTATCCGATAGACAAGATCCAGCCCGTAAATTAGGCCAGCAAGATGTCACAAAACCCAAAGCAAGAGCTGGTAAAGGTAGCCCAACCAAACCCCAATCGCACGGAATACCTTCGCGAGGGTAACTTGATTTACCTCAATGCAGCATCAAAACTGGCATGTCAGTTGCTGGCCTCTCGGCGTCAACTTGATCGTCTTGAGCGCCATGCCAACAGAATGCTGCGGAGTATGGGGGCGGCCTAACCTAGTGTTTGACTCAACGCTCGGGCCAATGAGGTGCCCCAATGAGTGGGCGAGTGAGCATAGGTCGACAGAGGCTTTCCGCAAAGGCGAGAGAACGGGGTCGGTTAGCAAACGTGGCGATAAATCTCTGACTCTGTGTCATCAATTGATCTCGTGGGCCACTTTTTGCTGAAAGCTCGCTCGAGCAACTCCCCGCCACTCATTTCCTCAACTTCTGAGGGCTGAGCTGCAGCATAGTCCATCAACACCCTTTTGAGTGTCCCGAGCTTGGTATTCGGAGGTATGCAAGCCTTGCGCCTGACCTGATCGATATCCGCATCAGCCCATCCCCCCAGGTAACCCGCACACCAACCGTTATCATAAGCTGAATCACTTGAACAGTTGGCAACTACTCCTTTACCACTGTAGTACGTTGCTCCTGCCGTCTGGCAGAGTAATGAAGAAAGAAACAAGGTGCACAGTAAAGGAGTCACCGACCTCATAATGTCCTCCCGCTTTATGTTGAATTGAGAAGTCGAAACAGCAGCCTGCTGAAAGCAGCTAATAGCCTACCCCCGCAGCGCCGCCTTTGCCAGCGCAAACGGCTCTGCATCCGGCATCAGGCGATCATTCAAACATCACACTCAAGTATTCAGGTAGCATAGAAGCTCCAAAAGGATGAAAGAACATCCGAGAACGGTTAAACACGGCGGCACAAAGGCAAAAGTCCTGTACCCAGGGATAGATTTTCCGGGGGCATAATTTCACCGCGGCCATCTTGAAAACGTCTCAAGTCATGAAAGCGCTCGGCTAAAGTGAGTAAACACTTCCAAATATACCGTTATTTGGCCTGACTTTAGGCCTTACTGCGGCCTGTCGGGCTCACTTCGCCAAAAATCCCGAAGGAGCCCACTGGAAATGATGCCTTAACTCGGTGAAAGGAACGTCACAGGTGAACGTCAAATTCACTGACTGACGGCTCTTTGATCCCAGTCGAACCTGTCCCTCATCACCTCTAATTGCGTCAGCGTCGTCGTCCTCCAGCCAAAAAAAATAGTCAATATGGGCAGGCGCAAAAGCGTTGTTGACTATGTCGAAGGACCAAACGCCAACCTCCGCACATCTCACCGCTTTCATGTGGATATTCGGAAGGCTGGTATTAGTTTTTGGCGCGAGTAGAGTGCTCGCAGCGATGCTGGCGGACGCAAACGTCACAAAAACCAGATTAGTGATAAGCCTGCAAAAAAACTCTAGGTGCGGCGCTTTCTTCATAAAATACCTCTCCCTGGGGATGCAAAGCGAGCCTTCCATACCAGTGTCGGTATTGGAAGTCAGTCCATCATCCTAACCTGCCGAAGATACTGTCCAAAAACACTCATTCCAATAGCTCAAAGAGCAGGCAGCAAACAGTAAAGTCTTTCCGTTATCTGCCGATAATTCATATAGAACAGTTTTCAAGCTACCCGAGGTACGTTATGACGCGTGTAAGAGCCGCAGCCGCATACAAGCGGATCGATCTAGAATCTGCCGTTGCATCAGCAGACAAGCACGAACTAATAACTTTGTTATTTAATGCGTTAATTGGAGCTCTCGCTGGCGTGGAGGTGCACCATCATCATGGCAATACAGAGCAAACTCGGGAGTATCTTACCAAGGCATGCCGCATTCTGGCCGGCTTACAGGGGAGCCTGGATTACGACCGAGGTGGAGAGATCGCTGTAAATCTAGGAGAGCTTTACGGATATTCGATTCGCAAGCTATTCGCTGCTAATGTCAATATTGATGTTGCCCCAGAGCACGTCTCAGAGGTGAAAAGCCTGTTAGAACCAATCGCGGAGGCATGGAAAAACATGGACCTGTCGAAGCCCACCACACTAATGGCGGTTTGACCTCGATTACCAGGGCATTGGTGCATGGCGTTTGAAATGGCGTTTCAGCCAGCCTGATCTGATGCTTTCGACCGCCAAGCCCATGTGATGCGGGAACAACAGAGATCGGACTACTAAGGCAGGGCATCTAGAGCAGGCAAGCAACCGGACACCCCCGACGCCTCGCACTGAGAAAGAACAAAAAGGGCGTCGCTGATTTCCTTTTCACTTATACGCATTCCTGCTGCATCCCTAATTTCTTGGGACTGCTGCTGCCCCTGAACCAATGACAGTGAAGCCCAAACATACGCCTGACTCGAGCGCCTTTTCACATCAGTCCCGTCCAGCAACATAAATGAAAGCATATACTGGCTATCAGCATAGCCCTCTATAGCCGTTTCCCTAAAGCCCTCGTAAGCTAATCGTCGATTACGAATCTGTCCCTCACCCTCAAAATAGCTCAGTGCAATCATATAGCGGCTCTCAGTAAGCCCCTGAGCTGCTGCTTTCCGAAAATGGATGAGTCCTTGTGACCAGCTTTTAGCCGCGCCGCGCCCCTCTACGTACATCATACCTAGGTTATGGTGCGCCTCTGCGAGGCCACCCTGTGCTGCGCGCCGATACCAGTCCATTGCAACATCGTATTGTTGCGTCACTCCTAGGCCTTCCTCATAAAGAAACCCAATATTGTGCTGCGCCTGAGGGTCTCCAGCCACGGCGAGATCTCTCCAAGCGCGCATTGCCGTGGCATAGTGCTGACGATCCATCGCTGCGAGCCCGGCTTTGAGTTGATCGTCTCGATTTTGTGCGGCGCTACTCACTGAACCTGCAAGAACAACAAGAAATATGATGCCGTGCTTAATTGCGCTCACGACCCTTAACCTCCTCTTGACGATCAAGAGTCCCTCCGAGGATCGCGCCCTCGCTGATACAACCAGCCAGTATGCCTGCATCATCTATCACTGGTATCGCCTCGCCCACAAATCGACGAGCGGTACTGAGCGCCTGCTGTAAATCGTCACGAAGGCTTAAAACTATGTAATCTGTGGCCATCAGCGATGATGCAATCGACTCTCTGTTGCCAAGTGCCACTAGGATTGGAACGACACCCTGCAACCTCCCCTGGTCATCCACGACGTAAGCCTCTGTTCTATTGGAACTCTGTAGATGTGCGACGATATCTTCACCTGTTGCATCTTTGGTAACCGGCATGACTCGCTCAACATCAAGGTCTGACACCGTGGTGTCTCTAAGAGACAAAAACTCTCTACCCTGACGAAGATCAAAACCGCGCATAATCAGTTGTCTATCGAAAAAGGAATAGCAAAATAAGCGGGTTGATATAAACGACGACATCGACACGGCCAAGATGGCTGCCACGGCGAACTCATAACTGCGAGTGAATTCAAAGACGATCAAGACAACGCCAATGGGAGCTCCAATCACGGAAGCAACTACTGCTGCGATACCCACCACGGTCAACATGATAATTGCGGCCGGGTCATAACCGAGGCTAACGGCAACAAAACCAGCAACATACCCCAAAGAAGCACCTAAAAATAAGGCAGGTGAAAAAACACCACCAAACAGGCCCATCCCAATGCATACCACCGTCGCCAGAAGCTTGGCAAACAGCATCAAAACCGCCTCGCCGAGCAGCTTTTCTCCAGCAAGTAAATCATTTACTGACTGGGTTCCCAATCCAACCGCCTCGGGCACCAGCATTCCGATCACAGCCATCAGGGTCGCAGCAAGCAGTAACATGGCAAGGTCATTGTTACGTGCCTTGGCCCAAGCCGCTGTCATCAACAGTGAACGCATAAAGACGATGGCCAAAACTGCGGCACTGGCGCCAAGACCTAGCACAATTGGCAACAAGCCCCAGTCAGTGTGGCTAGCCGCTACGGAATAGGGCGATATACGATCAAAGAAGAGTGGCGTTATGGCCGTAGCTACAATAGCTGATACGGTGATTGGTGCTACAGCGCGGATGGCGAAATGCCGTAAAACCGCCTCGGACACCAACACGACCGCAGCAATGGGGGCACCAAAACCCGCTGAAATGGCAGCTGCAACGCCGCAGGCAACATAGATATCCGAAGTCAGCCGGGTGGGAAACAGCGCTCGAATCTGGGCCCCTACCGAAGCACCAAAATGCAGTACGGGGCCATACTGGCCGACCGAAGCCCCTGCGCTCGCCGATATAAACGCAGCTGTAGTTGAAAGAAACCCCTCCCTAACCGGGAAATCAGCGTCCGGACGGTGAGCACCCAAAATTGCATCGGCCGGTCCATGCCATCGGTCCATTTGAAAAGCCAGTTTGAGTCCATAAATACAAAAGGCACCGATAAGTAGAGCCGCCCATCGTATAAGACCAGCGCTAAACGTGCTTTGACCCTCCATTTGACTCTGAACGATCCCGTCGATGGCTCCAACGCCCAGAACAAAAAGATTGGCAGCAAGACCCCCGAGAACACCAATCAACACCCCCACGAAGAGAACCCGTACTAACTCAAGGCCCAATTCTTTTGGAGGAGTATTCATGAGTAACATTTCAATGCAGCGGTTTTTTTAAGTGTGTCAACCGGATACTCCGCTTGATGCTCTCTGATGTAGCTGTCAAAACACTGCTTGCGCTGAGCTTCAGTAGGCTCTTCCTCGGCGCAGGCCACCAGATTCAATAGCACGAAGCCCTTTATCGCAAGAGCGCAGACTAAACGCCCAAAGGCATCAGTCATGAATCTGCGGAGTCTCCTGCGGTTGTGTGAAATTAGCCTCATCCAGAACTTTCCCCAAGCTGATCATCGTACTCGCCATCGAGTCTTCAACATTCGCCGCGAAAGCCATGCGCTTCTCTACCACCGCACCATACTCCACCATCAACGTAGAGGCATCCTGCGAGAGTACATCCAGCCGGGCTTCGGTTTCCTCCGCATCTTTGCTTGCACTTTGTAGAGCATCTTTCAAGTTGCGAGTAAGTTCATCTTTTCGACGCTGGATAGGCTCCAGTCTCCCAGAATACTGACCGTCTGAGGCTCTCTCGGCATCCGCCATTTTTTTATCCAGCTCTTCTATACGCCGACGCTGCTCTCTTATCGCCTCGCGCTGCCTCTTCATCCAATCGATGTACTGGTCTATCGAATCTTCATAATCAACTTCGTCGCTGCTGTTTTCAGATCCAAAGTCATGGCTGGTTAACGATTGCAGTACAGCGCTGGGCGGCTCGAGTGTCTCTGCACCCAACTTTTTAATTAGCTCAGCCGCCTGATCAGCCTCGAGCTGGATTTCCGAAATCTGGCCCTTGATCTGCTCAGCCTTCTCAAGAGCTATTGCGCCCTGCTCTCTCGTTACGCTGGCCAGCTGTGCCGTAAGTGAACACAACCATTGATGTTGCGTGTCAAGATAATCCTCTCCAAGGGGTTCGCCGCGAAGCCCGGCATCAATAAAAGTAATACAGCGCTTGGACTCTGCGAGCCGTGTTGCGCTCAGCTCAAGCTCAACACAAACGTCTCGATAATGATCAAGCGTGGCGAGCTCGCGATCGAAACAGGATTCCAGCGCCTTCAGGCAACTCACCCTAACATTCGCCAGCGATTTCACGAACTCAAACATGTCGTCATCTTGATGACCCTCTGCTGACTCAGAGGTGTTGCTATCTAATTCCTCTCGGACACCATTTTGCGCAAACTGGGCTGCTGTAATTAAGCGGTCTGCATGCTCAACGGTCCCCAAGGCTTGCCCATGGCCCTCAGGCGGCATCGCATCCTCCGAGGAAATAATGTCCTCATGAGCGTCAGGCTCCAACTGTTCTGGAACCTGCTCAGAGGACTCACTTGAGCGGCCCTCCTCAACAACATTTGCACCATCAATGACCTGAAAAGCTGGTGAATATTCGGCTGAAGACTCACCCGCTTCTGTGGCGTCAGCTTCAGCCCGTTCCGCATTTTCCGCAACGTCAGGTGAGTTGTTGGTGGCTTGAGAAATCTCAGTTGGATTATCGAATTCCGGCGGCTCAATCACCTCTGAAGATTCTGCGTGCACGGCACCAGAGGAGGCGGAACTGGCTCGAAGTTCACTTGCGATTGCTTTGAGAGAATTGACATGCTCCGCCAGGTCGGGGACATGTTCGATGGCAACGAGACACCGATTCAAAATTACTGCGCGATCAGCCACACCTGCCTCATCGCCCGCCGTGAGGATGGCATGTAGCACCTCGTGTCGGAAAGACGCGAACTCATTGTCAAGAGAGGGCATCTGCTCAGGGATTTGACACAATGCAGCACCCACAGCTTCAAGATCGGCGTCGCTTTCAGCGTTGATCAAAGCGAACTGATCTGTCACTGCCTGTATTACATCAGTCATGGTCGCCCCCCTATCAATTTCTTCCTCAGGTTCCTGAGAAATTTGCTCTTGTACCGCTTTATCCTCAGCAGGAGGTTCATCCGAGTCGGGCACCGCAGACGCACTGTCAGGCTGGTCCTCTGCCGATTTGCCAAACATACCGAAGAGCTTCATTGCGTGTGCTACCCCCCAACTGACCCGAGCGCTTTATCTCACCGCCATAATAGATCTACGACCGTTGTCAAAGCAAACCCTACAAACCAGCTAGTCGTTGGGCTATTAGAGGCCGCTGGATAGTGACTCGCACATTGCCTCGGACACGTCGTAGTCCGCTGCGAGAGAAGTTGGGGCGCCGTTGAAGCAAACTCGCGCGTACCGCAGTTTGCTCAGGGGATCGGTATAGTCTGCCCCCCTGTAGGCATAGATATCGAATCGAGTGACACTATCACTGATACCACTTTGTAGTACTGACAGCAGACCCGACTGATTTGAACCCGTTGCCTCACCGACAGCTATTCGATAGCCAGCCTCTGAGGAAAGGTCACAGTTGTCGATCACCATATCCGAAATCTTCAGGATCGATCCATCACCCTCTGTTGCGGCGATGAAGCTGGCATCATAGCGTGACAGGTTGCCAGTGATACTGCATCTTTGTATTCCTGAACCATCGTCAGCCGCCGACATGCTCTCTTCCGAGCCAGCAACTCCAGATACTAGAAGGTAATCCAAGCCTTCCGTCAGCACGGAGCGATAAACCCCCGAGAGATCAAGATCAGTTGCTATGTAGTTATCTCTGATCTCGTTGAGACTAAAATCAAACGATGTGCCGTCGCCATCAAAGGAATACGTCAGCTGTACACCTCCGGTGTCTTGGTAAACCACCAAAACGTCCAAAGTGGTAAAGACTTTTTTTTGCCCATCGACCGACTGCTTGCACAATCCACTGCCGATGGCTTGATCGCCATCGACAGTGATATCTGCAGTGCATAACGATTCTATAAATGCAGTCGAATCGTCCGCTTTGACGTACCAAAAAATAGTTGCCCTTTGTTGAGGTTGTTGTGCCAGAGAGTCGTCGCCGGTGCTTGCAGAATCGGTGGCGTCAGAAATCTCTCCTCGCCCCATGGTGAGAATTTTCAGCTCGTCAGAGCTGACGTACTGACCGCCAAAATTTGCGTCGATGAAAAGCTCAAGAGTAGCCTCGGCAATATATTTATCTGCCTTTGCAGTTAAGGTTACCGTGTAAACGCCGGGCGGTACCGCGTCTGCCTTTAATGTTTGTGCTATTGGATCATGTATCAATTCAACCGGACCCTGGTAAGAAACTGATGCGCCGCTGACGCTGTCGCCGCTTAGCACGTACGCAAGAGAAACTCTCTGATCTGCGCGATATCGAGTATCCCCGGAAAGTTCAATCGCTAGCTGTTGCTCGTCAACTACATTCTGCGAGCCCGAGCTACTATCAGGGTCATCGCTTCCGCCCGACCCGATACCGCACCCACTTAGAGTGACCATTAACATCCAATACATCATGGTCTGCAAAAATCGCCAAGAGGATCTGCCTTTACGTTCAGACAATGCAGGGGGGTCTATCACTGTCCGTCTTCCAAACACACGTGGCTTTGAAGCATAGCCATCTCTTTACTGCGGCGGTATTTCGAAGAATCCATAAACCAAATTACCAGGTACCCATAGGTTTTGTACTCCAGACACAGCTTCTCTGCCATAACGTCATAATCAAGTGCACCCTGTACGGGTGGAGAGGGCCAGATGACAAGTGCCCCTTCAGAGATATGGGCGTCATCAATAGTGGAAACTGCTTTGATACTTTCCAGAAACGCTTTTTGCGCTTTTGATTCCGCCAAGGCTGTGTCTGCGGAAGCAATCATGAATACAGCAATAAACCCTGCCACGAAATGAGAGATCACACCTGGTTTCATCCCGCTCTCCCCTTAACTGTAATTTCTATTCGACGATTTTGCGCGCGACCCGCAGCGGTATCGTTTGAAGCAATCGGCACGGTGTCGGCATACCCAGTCACTGTAACCGCGCCGGGCTGAATAAATCCCTCATTCACCAAATAATCAGCCACCGACGCAGAGCGCGCTGCCGAGAGATCCCAATTGGATTGAAACCGCTCGCTAAACGCTACCGGAACGTTATCTGTATGGCCGGCCACGGTGACCTCCCCCGGGCTTTGAGCCAAGGCCTGCCCTACGCTAGTCAACACGGCAAAAAAAGAGCTACGCAAATCTGCGCTTCCGCTCACGAACGCCCCTTGATCAGCAAGTGAAATCTTCACTTCATCATTGATTCGCTCTACGTTGATCTGACCATTGGCAATTTCAGTGGTTAATCGACTTCTTATCTGTTCATACTCGCTCTGAGCCAACTCCTCGCCAGCGCTATCCTCTGCTTGTGAGGTACTGTCAAAAGATTGGGTTTGAGTTGAAGCCGATCGCAGTACCTGAACCTCAGAGACCACCTCGGCCTGAGCCTGGGCGACCTTAGCAAATATCGCAACCGTGTCTTCATCCAAACGCTGTCCAGAGTCCAAACCAACATCACCCTGATTTTCTCCATCTTTCTGATTCGGCGTCATGAGGACCGTGATCTTTCCGTCGGTTTCGGCCACCGTCACCTGACCGCGAGTAATTTCCTCTTGTAATGCACTGCGGACTTTCTCTAGATCCGTTGCGTTTGGCGTATCCGATGGTCTGTTTGTTATCTTTAACTCAGGGTCAGGTGGCTGTTCTTCGTCGGTGGTTTGCTCACTTATTGTTTGCAAGGGCGTAGGTTCCACTTTTGCCTGCATAAATTGATCGGCAATAATATTGTCAGCTGTCGGGGGTTCTACGACCGGTACCACACGCTGTACGCCCATGGTGTCGTTCATAGAACCACTGACTTCCTTAAATTTCGGAACGTTCATCTGAGCGAAAGAAAGCAGCAAAACAAAAAACGCCATAAGGAGAGTAGCCATATCAGCAAAGGTCGCCATCCACGCAGGGGCGCCACCACCTGGACACTTAGGGCATTCGACGGGGGGCAACTCCTCGGGTGGCTCGGGCGGCGGACCAACAGGCTCCTCCTCCGGAGCTTGGGCCTCGGAGTCTTCGGGTGCATTTGCATCAACTGCCTCGGACTCCTCGTCTCCTGCACCTTGGATATCTTGTTTGTCGTCTTCCTCAGCCAAAAATCACACTCTCCGCACGGTTCAATTATCGTCAACAATCACTTCAATACGGCGATTTCGGGCGCGGCCACTCGCCGTATCATTGGTATCTAGTGGTCGGGTGTCAGCAAACCCCGCGATTTGCACGTTTCCTCCCTCCAAACTGGTTGAAGTAAGCAAAAAATCTGCAATCGAAGCTGCTCTAGCAGCGGATAGATCCCAATTGGATTTAAATCGATCGCTGAAGGCCACGGGAACGTTGTCTGTGTGCCCCTCGACCATGACGCTACCAGGGTATTTTGCGAGACTGTTACCCAAACGCGTCAAAGTTGGCGTAAACGCCTGTCGTAAGTCTGACGAACCAGAGGTGAAACTTCCCTGACTCGCCAGCCTAACAATGATTTTGTCGCCGTCTTTTTCTACCTCGGCCAAACCAGCCGCGATCTCGTCAGATAAATCGGCGCGGAGGCGGTCATACTTAGACATACCAGAGGCATCACTGCTTCGAGACTGACGTCGACTTGAGTTGGCACCCGTTTGACTGCCCTGAGCTTGATCAGCGAGATGAACCCCTACCTTTGTGCTCAGCTCTGCGGAAATTTCCGCCACTTTGGCCACTGCATCAAGAGTCTCTTGAGCCACTTGACCGCCTCTTCCCTCACCGTCTTTGCCCTCTTGACCACCAGCAGAGGCAGGCTCGAGCAAGGTCACTTTTATTTCACCGTTCTCAATTCGAACGTCCGCCATCCCTTTGTTTAGTTCCTCTTCAAGGGCTTCTTGTACCTGCTCGAAATCGTCATCCAGCGGGTCTTCATACTCGCCCTCTTGAGTTTTCTTTTCGATAAAATCACCGCGGACGAAATCAGATTGCTGCTCCTTCACGTCCATAACCGAGCGCTCAGCTACAGCAGGCGTGAAATTCTCTACCATGATGCTACGCGCCATTGGAATTGTTACCTTGGGAACGATCTTTTCGATACCAAAGGCCTGCTTAAGAGAGCCCGCAACCTGTTTAAACTTGGGGACTTCAGTTTCCGCAAAACTCAGGAGCAGAACAAAAAACGCCATCAGAAGAGTCGCCATATCGGCAAACGTGGCCATCCAAGCAGGTGCCCCACCGCCAGGACACTTTGGGCAATCATCTTTGGGCTCTTCAGGCGGTGGAGGCCCGGGCGGCGGTAAATCGGCATCCACCAACCCCTCGCCCTCTCCAGAATCATCTGCGTCGTCAGATTTGTCAGTCTGGCTGTCAGTCGCCTCATCAGTCTCGCCGGCGTGCTCATTTTCCCCGGCTTGCTCCTCCGGCGGCGCAGAACCCGGCTCGCCAACCTCGGTGTCGAGGGCGCCCGCTTCGCTGCTTACGGCATCGGGTTTTGCGTCTTCGCCATCAGCCATCTTGCGCTATCTCAAAAATGAAGAAGAACCCAGATCACGCTGCCGCAATCTTTTCGCGGCTCTTTGGCGATACGAACGAAGCCAGCATGTCACCCAGAACTCTGGGGTTGCCACCTTCCTGCATGAAGAGAACACCCTCTATAATTAGCTCATTATTGGCCGACTCAAGTGCTGACGCGTTCTCAAGTTTTTGTGCAATCGGCAAGCAAATTACGTTAGCCAGGATGGCGCCGTACATCGTCGTCAGCAGGGCAACCGCCATCGCCGGTCCGATAGCTTTGGGGTCGGACATGTTTCCCAGCATAATGACCAGACCCGCCAAAGTTCCAATCATGCCCATGGCTGGTGCTATTTCACCCCAAGCACTAAATATTTTTGCCCCCATCTCGTGACGAAGCTTCATCATGTCGTTGTCGCGATTGAGCGAACTTTTTATGATTTCGCCATCGGTGCCGTCAACCAGCATCGACACCGCTTTCGCCATAAACGGGTTGCTAATGTCCTGCCCTTCAAGAGCTATCATGCCGTCCTTGCGAGCTATGTTGGCCAGTTCAACGATTTGTGTGATCAGATCTACCGGGTCATCGATTTTCCTGGAGAAGGCCTTACCCATCACGCCGATGGCACCCAGAAACTCACCTAGAGAGCATCTAGCCATCACGACGGCTACCGACCCAGCAACAACGATGAGCAAAGAAGCGGTGTCGACGAAAGCCGGCGCGTTTTCTGAGATAGCCATAAAAATCAGGCCAAATGCAGCCAACAAGCCAACGATTGTTGCAATGTCCATAAACTGCTCCTCAAACGATCAAATACGATGTGTTTCGGTTTGCTAAATATAGCAAGCTCGGTTGTTGCTTTCCTAGGGTGACACAATCACTGCTGTGTTACCGCTCCGCTGGCTTTCCCACCAACTAAGACAGTTAGACATCAACGTGGGATAAATATCGGCTTTCCCCGAAAAAGCTTGATACTAACCAACGGGTCTCAGGCAATATTCGAAGGCCTGCTCAGACCTGACACTTTCGGTCTTGGCTTTCGGTCTCAGTTAGAAAAATGTGCTAGCGTAGCGGAGGATAAAGCCGCGGCGTGATCGACCGATAGTCCGACTGATAGCGACCTTGATCAACTGATAGTGACAGGGTCAAACGTGAATAAGCGGATCAAACACAGTCCTTCGGATCTGTGGCGGCCCGTCGACGACAATTTTGGGGACACAGGGGATGGCAAAGCAGAAACAAAGCATTCAGATAACCTTCTGGGCCACACTTGTGACGGCATTTTTACTCACTGGCTGTAACGATCAACGTAATCAGCCCGAATGTCGCGACGTTTACAAAAGCCGTCTCGAAAAGGATGACTTCGAGATATTCGATGGGGGGGTGGCTTTACATATTCCGACAGGCCTCACGGTAACGCAATGCGCCGTGGGTCAACGAATGAGCAATTATCGATGTCGAGGTGACTCGCTTAAAATGACCTGGGATGAGGCCATGGACTATGCCGCTGAAGTTCGAGAAAAAACTGGTGAGCCTTGGCGTTTGCCGGAGAAAGGCGAAATGCCTGACATTCTGGAGAGCAGCTGCATTAATCCCGCAGTAAATCCTTATGTGTTCCCGGATCTAGAGGTCGCGAATTTCTGGACAGCCTCGAAAGGTCTTCACCAAGACAAGTTTCGGTGCTCGGTCTACACCTATCAGGGTCGAGTATTCTGTCGGCAGTCTAGGGATATTCCGCAACCCTTCTTGTTGGTTAAAAGCGACTGAAACCGGTAACACGTCTTTTGCGCATGAATTTCGTTAAAGGCTTTATTTAAGCCAGATTTGATGCGGGTTCAGGCAATTTCCCACTTTTGCGCATAAAACGCTTGCAGCTAGCCCCGTCAGCCATACGTACCTCGTAACATGGCAAGTGTTTCGACTTAAACCCTATGACAGTGCAGGCGTATGGGAAGGCCCTGTGGTGTGTTATCTGGAAATACCTGCACTGCCAGCAGTTTGGCTCGCGACTTATATTCACGGGGCAGCTTCCTCCGAAGAACGATCAACCTCGTCCTCCATTTTTGCCGCTATCTCATCAAACCGAGCTTTAGCCTCGAGTAGCGCCCGCTGTCGTCTCGCGGGCAGGTAGTACTCTTGGTAAGCTCGGTAGACAACAATAACAACCAGCGCCACCAGGCATCCCCAAGACAGCAAATCAATCAGCTCTACGCGGGCAAACCAAGGGGTACCATTCATCCCCCCGTCCATGGTGCTCGCCCCCACTAACGCCAAGAGTGGCACCGCAAACAGTAGGTATGTCCGAATTATCTTACAAACCACACATTCCTGGGCCATACGTCACTCACTCGACAACTTGGGCGAGGCGTTCAGCTGCTCTGTCGCGTCGCGGCACAGCATTAGGAGTCGACGCGATGCTCGAGCGACTGACTCATAGTAATCAGCTGAAACCCTCAAGTTCTCCTCTAGATTTTGCACGGACTCCGTCGCGGCATTGAGTGCCATCGATTGCCGAGATGTGTAGTACTTTAGCAGGGGACACTCCTCGTCAAAAATAAGCTTCAACCGCTGCTCCAACAGATCAATCACGGTGCAGTCATTGCTTCCCGAGCTAACTTTATCCAAGCATTCAAGCTTTATTTCATCACAGATTTTTGCTGCATGCTCCAGTCGATTACTTACTAGGCCAAGTGATTCAGTGACCTCACGAATTTTTGGACGCGCGTTGCAATACTTGGCCGCTATGTCGCTTTTGGGTTGACCGCTCTCATTACTGGTTACTACCGGGTGGAATTCAAGCGGCGTATGAGTCCATCCCTCAAGATAAGCCCCGGACGACGTAGCGTTGTATAGTGGCACTCGATCTTTGAAGTGAAGCGCGATGTTTTGGAATTCGCTGATAAAAGCATAGTAATTGGGTAACGTGGGTAGCAACTCTCCGTTTATCCCAATACACGAGAGATGATCTCCGCGACTTGACGCTCCCTCCTCGGTAGGAGCACCCCCTGAGACGTACAAGCCCTCACCGATGCTCAAGTCCTGTCCCAGCAGGGTTACCGACCGGGCATTAAATTCAAGAGCTAGCACCGCCGACAGGGTTGAGACAGACGTACCGCCAAGCTTAGGTACAGACGGCCCATGCAAGGCAGTCGAAAGCTCGGTTCCTACAAAACCAGGATCCGGATAAGGAAAGTGAGCAGCAAAATTAGCTTGGTAGAAAGCAGGATGGCATCCCTCGCTCAGCACTAACCCAACTTCAGAGATTTCCGGCCTGTCGGGGATGGCGTGACTGTGGTCCCTAGGATCCTGCCAAATAGCCAAATCAGGTTTTATGCCCGCGTCAAACAGTGCCGATAGCGCCTTAACACTTGCAAAAATGAGGAAACGGTCCTGTACCTTCGCTAGAAGCTCAAGGTCATGTTTTAAGGAGGGTCCCGGGGACACGACCAGCACGTCTGCGTCCTCAAATTCAGGCCTCAACTCAATCGCCGAAGCACAATTTGCCAGTGTTGGGGTTGATCCGATCCATTGTTCGGCAGTCGCCTGAGGCAACCACTGCGTGGTAGAACCCGCAATCACTGCAGCCCCAATCGCTCGAGCGACTGCATTAAAATTTTGCTCATCCCGAGGACCGACGCTGGTGGTGATAAGGGCCGCTCGAGGCACTGAGAACCGCCTCAAAAATCGTTCAAGCTCAGTTTTCTCGGGATCTTGACCCGCAACGACGTAAAGAGTGTCCAAATCACGAGAGTCATCACCACTCCCGTCAGAAATGACGTGCTCCGTCATCCAGATAAATTTTGCCTGTCCACGTGCGCGTAATACCTCACGAATTTCATAACCGTCCAAATCGGTTAGTAGCACCAGATCCTGTTTGAAATCCCAGATATCCGGCAGCGCATCATCGATAAATAAGTTGATACCGGCATTAGATTGCCGCAACTCTTCAACCGAGAATGCTGCACGTGATTCTTTGATCCACTGATGAATGGTCTCAAGCCGTTGATTAACAGCGGTTGCTATTGATATGTGATGGCCTAATAGATCTGCAGCGCCTGAAGGGAAATTCGCCTCCGTCGCACCAAGCTGACTATCGTTGGACACATTGCTGTGAGCAAGCAATGATCGCAGGAAACGTATTCTGTCCAGGCACACTCTGGCCTCATCGATGGCACCTTGCTTGGCCATTTCAATGGCTTCATTGCATTGCTGAAGCAACGGCTCGAGTGTGGCTGAGTACATGTGTTATCTCCCGTTTCGGTCGGCAGAAGCCTTGAGATTCTGAAAAGCGTCAAATGGCGATATAAATGCCGCTCCAATAAATCAAGCAAAAATCAGGCCAAACCTTTAAAACCCTCTCTCTTCTACCAGAACGACACAATTTTTTCTAAAGGATCAGGGACGTGTGCCGATAACTGAGTCAAGGACAACAGGGCTTGGGGAGATCCCAAAGCCGAAACGCACAGGATTCATAGGAAGAAAATCAGGAGACCGCCATGGCCGTCGTTAATACAAATGTAAACGCAACCGTTGCTCAGAACGCGCTAGTGCGTAATGAGCGCCACATGAATACCGCCATGGAGCGGCTATCTACCGGTCAACGCATCAACGGCGCCAAAGATGATGCCGCCGGGCTGGCCATTTCTTCACGGATGACATCGCAAATCCGAGGGTTAGAGGTCGGAATTCGCAACGCCAATGACGCCATCAGCATGATCAGTACGGCAGATGGCGCGCTGGTCGAGGTTACAAACATGCTACAGCGCATGCGAGAGCTGGCGTTGCAGTCAGCGAACGGAACAACCACCTCTTCCGACCGGGATTACTTAAACTCGGAATATCAAAATTTAATTACTGAGATCGATCGCATTGCGCAGAATACGCAATGGAACGGTGGGTCAATACTGAATCACACCACCACAGCCAGTAGCACGTTTTCCTACCAAGTGGGTGCAAATGGTGGTCAGACGATTTCGGTGGATTTCGGTGACTTCAACAACACTGGCGCCTCTGGGGTGATGCAAGAGGTCAACTCGGCCCACGGCAGCATCGCAGCGGGTACCACTGCAAGCGCAATGACTACTGCCACATCAGCTGTTGTTGCGATCGACTCGGCTATTGCTTCTGTTAACTCTCAGAGGGCCACCTTTGGTGCGGCGGTGAATCAGTTGACTTACGCAGTAGACAACCTTGCTAGCGTTAAGGTGAATGCTGAGGCTTCTCGGAGCCGCATTCTCGATACGGACTACGCGACCGAGACGTCTGAGCTTGCTCGCACCCAGATCATCCAGCAAGCCGGAACAGCGATGTTGGCCCAGGCCAATCAGCTGCCCCAGACAGTGCTGTCGCTTCTGCAGTAGCGAAAAATCAGAAACCCATAAAAAGGCGCCCAACAGGGCGCTTTTTTTTGCCCTAAATTGCTGTCCGGGCCGCTGCAGAGTGAAGCTTTGCAGGCAAAACAATGCTCCACCGTATGGCCCGTTGCGGACTAAACCCACATCTCAATTTTTACGACTACTAATCCCCAATATCCGGCGGCAAATCATTGCCGGCCCCGCCTCATAAACCATTTTTAAGTTGCCAGCCTCACCAACAAAAAAAATTAATATCTCTAAAAAACAGGCACTTAGAACTGGTAGATCACGAATTGGCACGGTTCCTGCTGTTCAGCTTGTGCACCGAAGAACAAAGCCATTAGGAGACCAGAATCATGGCGGTTGTAAATACGAACATCAGCGCATCGCTTGCGCAAGCTTCGTTAGCCAAAAACGAGCGCGCGCTCAGCAAGGCGATGGAGCAGTTATCAACTGGCAAGAAGATCAACACTGCAGCCGACGACGCCGCGGGTCTTGCGATCAGCTCCAGGATGACCTCACAGATCGTAGGGCTCGAGCAGTCTGTACAGAATGCCCACGATGCAATCAGCATGATCCAGACCGCAGAAAGCGCTCTGGACGAAATGACCAACATGTTGCTGCGCATGAGAGAACTGGCACTCCAAGCCTCTAACGGCACTGGCAGTGTTGCTGACAGGAACTATCTTCAGGATGAGTTTGGTCGGTTAAAGGCCGAGATAGATAGAATTGCTAACAACACCGAGTGGAATGGTCGAGCAGTACTCAACGGAAACGCAGGGGGTTCCGCTGTGACCGATGTCTCCTATCAGGTGGGCGGCAACGCCGGTCAGACTATTTCTGTTAATTTTGGCAACATGACGGGAGGTGGCTTGGCCACTGGCGCCTCTGGTATTGCGGCTGGAACAAACTCGGGCAGCAGAGCTTTGGCTGACATCGCCATTTCAGGTGCCACGACAGCCGTGGCTCAAACCAACGCATCCGCGGCGATGACCGGCATCGACAACGCCATCGAAAACGTCAGTAATCAACGAGCTTCCTTCGGCGCTGCGGTGAACCAACTGACTCACGCGATCGACAATTTAACGCAGGTGTCCATCAATGCTGCATCCACCCGAAGCAGAATCATGGACACAGATTACGCTCATGCGACCTCTGAGCTCGCCAAGACGCAAATCATTCAGCAAGCAGGTACAGCAATGCTCGCCCAGGCGAATCAGCTGCCGGCAAGCGTATTGGATTTATTAGGGTAGTAAGAACGAGTGCTGATTTAGATCAAGGCCCTAAGCTTGGATCACCCAGAACTCTTTAAACAACGAAAGGTAACGCAGTACTTGTTAATATTAGGAGGGCCATTATGGCAGTCGTAAACACAAATGTAGGCGCCAGCATTGCGCAAAACGCCTTGACGAGAAATGAGCGCGATATGAACACCGCCATGGAGCGCCTATCCACTGGTAGTCGCATCAATAGCGCCAAAGACGACGCAGCGGGACTGGCAATTTCTTCTCGAATGACGTCACAAATTCGAGGCTTGGAAGTGGGCATTCGAAATGCGAATGACGCGATCAGCATGCTGCAAACAGCTGACGGTGCGATGATCGAGGTAACAAATATGCTTCAGAGGATGAGAGAGCTCGCACTTCAATCCTCGAATGGCACCACGACAGAGGCAGATCGCAATTACCTTAATGCGGAGTACGCCAACCTAATCTCGGAAATGGAGCGCATCGCTCAAAATACGCAGTGGAATGGACGCTCTATCCTTCAAGGAGACGCTAATGCTGCCGGTGATCCGACGGTAAGCTTCCAAGTTGGTGCTAACGGCGGACAAACTGTTGCTGTGAATTTCGGAGATATTTCTCAATCGGGTGGGACCACGTTTCAGGCGTTTAGTGCCGCAGCCGCCACCGCGGCAATATCTGCTCAGACCACCGCATCAGCAATCACGACCGGCACTGCAGCAGTCACCGCGATCGATAGTGCGATTACTGCTGTGAATAGCCAGCGCGCTACCTTCGGCGCAGCTGTCAATCAGTTAACTTACGCCATTGACAACCTGGCTAGCGTGAAAGTAAATGCTGAGGCTTCTCGTAGTCGAATCTTAGACGCTGATTACGCCAAAGAAACATCAGAGCTCGCACGAACGCAAATCATCTCTCAGGCGGGAACGGCAATGCTGGCTCAGGCGAATCAGCTTCCCCAAACAGTGCTTTCTTTGCTGCAGTAAGGCTTACAAAGCAACAAAAAACGCCCGACTGGGCGTTTTTTTTGTCGCGGAAAATACCTGTCTGATAAAAACAAACCCCCGGTTTCATTAACACAACCGGGACGTCTCCCAGAAGCCAAATTTAAAGCGTTTCGTCAAACAGGATGCCTTTAAGCTCTTCTAAATTCCGAGCAAACTTAAGCAGCGCCTCTGCTGGAATTTCGCGCACCACCTCTCCGGAGTCCTTGTCCTTGATGGTGACCAAAAATCTGTTGAGCTGATCATCACGCCGAATTTGCGCACTCGTATGCCTTTTACTCAAAGCTTCGTTCAACACCTCAACCGCGTCGTCAATTGACTCGGAAATCGAAGCTAACGCGCTTACACTCCTCAACTTACCATCTGCGGCGTCAGCTGCTACCTCCGCAATAGATACTGCAGGTGCGCGGTCTTGCTTTACTTTAACTTTGTTATCAGGACCTGCATTCTGATCCTTACCACTTGCAACAGCGGCTTTGTTAGCGGCCACTTGGGCCGCAGTAGATGCTGTGCTCGCAGGAACCTTGTCCATCTTTCATTCCCTCCAGCTGTCTTGCAACGACTCCCCTATCCGGTGCAAAAAATCAGCTCGGTTAAAGCCCTTACTTCAGCAGCGCCAAAACAGTTGCAGTCACCTGATTCGCCTGCGCAAGCATAGCGAGGCCTGCCTGGTGGATAATTGCGGTTCTGGCGAGCTCAGACGTCTCCTCGGCGTAGTTGGCGTCCTCAATACGAGAACGGGCTGCCTCGGAGTTGACTTTTACACTTGCTAAATTGTCCATGGCATAGGTCAATTGATTGATGGCCGCACCAAATGTCGCTCTATTCTCATTAAGTTCCGTGATGGCTGCGTCAATTTTTGTTACCGCCTCAGTTCCAGCGGTAAGCGCTGAAGCAGTGGTGCCTGCCGCTATAGAAACCGCCGAAGCACCTGTAGCGAATACGCCAAAAGCCGACCCGTTTGTTTGATCAACCGCCGCGAAGTCCACTGCAATGGTTTGTCCGCCATTCGCGCCGACCTGGTACTTCACCGAATTGCTGGCTACATTCAATATATCGGTGCCGTTCCACTGTGTATTCTGTGCTATGCGCTCAATCTCAGTAATCAGGTTCTGATACTCGGTATTCAGGTAATCCCTATCAGCCGATGTTGTAGTGCCATTTGAGGCCTGCAGGGCAAGTTCCCGCATACGTTGCAGCATGTTGCCTATCTCTACCATAGCCCCATCAGCGACACTAATCATACTGACCGCATCGCTGGCGTTCTTCATTCCTGTTGCCAAACCATTGATCTGTGAGGTCATCCTCGAGGAGATTGCAAGCCCGGCGGCGTCATCCTTGGCACCGTTAATACGTTTCCCGGTCGAGAGTCTCTCCATCGCTGTATTCATCGACCGTTCGTTCTTACTCAGGGCATTTTGCGCGATCGACGCCCCAATATTTGTGTTCACTACCGCCATAGCTCTCTCCTCAATATCGTTCGGCCCAACCCGATGCGGATTTCACTTCATTAGAAAATATCGGCATTAGTCTAAAAATCTTTAGCGTCACTTCGTTACTTAAGTTCACTCAAGCCTAATGAACGCTTGCTGAACTTCCCGAAAACATAGCCACAAAAAAAAGCGCCCGGTGAGGGCGCTTTTTTCTTCAATCCGCTATTACTGCAAAAGCGAAAGAACCGTCTGAGGCAACTGATTAGCCTGGGCCAACATCGCCGTTCCCGCCTGCTGGATAATCTGCGTGCGAGCGAGTTCAGAAGTCTCGGTCGCATAGTCAGTATCAAGGATGCGGCTACGTGATGCCTCCGCATTTACCTTTACACTGGACAGGTTATCAATGGCGTAGTTTAGTTGGTTAATCGCCGCACCAAAGGTCGCACGTTGAGTGTTTACAGAGGTGATAGCTGAGTCAATAGCCACCACTGCCGTCGACGCAGTCGTAATGGCCGATGCTGTAGTCTGCGCGGAAATAAAGCCGCCAGTGCCAGCGCCGGCGCTCAACGCCGTGAAAGCCGCATTACCCGATGCAGAAATATCTCCAAAGTCCACTGCAATCGTTTGCCCGCCGTTGGCACCCACTTGAAACTTAACGCTTGAATCCCCGGCAGCAGCGGCATCGCCGTGCAAAATGACCTTGCCGTTGAACTCCGTGGCATCGGCGATCCGCTCAATTTCGCTTTGCAGGTTCTGATATTCTTTATTGAGGTAGTTGCGGTCAGACTCGGTAGTCGTCCCGTTCGCCGACTGCAATGCGAGCTCGCGCATCCGTTGCAGCATGTTAGAGACTTCTACTAACGCCCCATCAGCAGTCTGAATCATGCTGATAGCATCGTTTGCATTGCGAACACCGACTTCAAGACCCCTTATCTGCGAGGTCATTCTGGATGAGATGGCGAGTCCAGCCGCATCATCTTTGGCGCCATTGATACGCTGACCAGTCGACAGTCGCTCCATGGCAGTGTTCATCTGACGCTCGTTGCGAACTAACGCGTTCTGCGCAACGGTAGCGTTTACGTTTGTATTTACAACTGCCATTGTAGGCCTCCTGAGTTCATCTTCGGTACTACAAACAAGGGCGGCAAGCCCCTGTTTTCCCCAATCAACTCAAGTTATCGGCCGACATTGAGACTTCTTTAGTTTTTTCTGCTCCCCACTGATCAGCGAGGGTCAGAGTCTCGATTTCTCGGTTATCCGGGCATGTGCGAAGAAAAGTGTCATGGTTAGAAGAATAACCGCTCCACCCTGATGACTAGCAGCTACGGGTATTGCCACCTGACTCAACACCGTAGCCACGCCAAGTGACGCCTGAAGGAATACTGCGGCGCCCATTAAAAGGGCCGTAAACCTAACCGTCGTGTCGGGACTGCTCAAATAACTCGTCAAAGCCACCCCGATAAGGATTCCCACGACTCCATAGGCAAGCATGCGATGATTAAAATGAATGGTGGTCACCTGCTCAAAAGCAGACAGCCACCCTTGCTCGTAAAGCATGGGTGGAAAAAAACTACTGCCCATCAACGGCCAGGTGGGGTACGCATAGCCTGCGTCCGTTCCGGCAACAAATCCACCACTTAGTGCCATGACATACACCAAGCACACCAGTGCGACCGGCCAACGCAAGGGCATACTGGGAATCAGGCGCCGAGGGTTTACCAGTCGCAATATTAGCCAAACCATATAACCGTAGACCAACAGCGCCAATCCCAGATGTGCCGTGAGTCGATACTGGGAAACGTCGGGCCTGTCGACCAATCCACTCTTCACCATGTACCAACCCATTAACCCCTGACATCCACCCAAAATCAGAAGCAATGCCAGGTGTCCGCGCAAGGAGGGCTTCACCATGCCTTTGACCCAAAAAACCACAAGGGGCACGAAATAGAGTAGTCCGATTAGCCGGCCCAGCACTCGATGCAGATATTCGTAGAGGAAGATCACCTTGAATCCGTCAAGATCCATATCAAAGTTTATCTTCTGGAATTCGGGATACTGCTTGTATTTTTCAAAGGCTATCTGCCAGTCTGCCTCGGACAGCGGCGGGATGATGCCCATAATCGGACTCCACTCAACCATGGACAGGCCGGAGTCGGTCAAACGCGTGACACCTCCAAGCAAAATCATCCCAAAAATGACGAGCGCACACAGCGTGAGCCAGCGCGCGATCCAGCGGTCGTAAAAATCTGTCGTATTAGCGTACACGGAACCCCCCCAAGTCACCCTGACATAGTAACGGAAACACGGACGCGCAACAGGCTTTCGCGTAGAATTTCCAGCATCCAGAGGGGGCCCACTCATGCCTTTATTGCGAATCGACAATATTGAATTGCGATTTGGTACGCATATCCTGCTTGACCATGTTTCTCTGCAGCTAGACAAAGGCGACCGTCTGGGACTTTTGGGGCGCAATGGCGCCGGAAAAACGACTTTGTTTAAAGTGCTGGCAGGAGAAGTAACACCGGACGATGGCGAGCGGTGGGTCGCCCCGGAAACCAAACTATCGCGACTGGAACAGGAGCTGCCGGTTGCCAACGACCAAACCGTCTATGAGGCGGTTGCGGGCGGATTGCAGGACGTGGGTGCGCTGCTCGCGCGCTACCATCATCTCCTAGAGACTACCGACACCACGAGCCTTGATGAACTTGCGCGGGTACAAACAGCGCTCGAAAATCAGGGTGGCTGGCAGATACAGCAACGGATCGAAAGTATCATCTCGCAGCTTTCCCTCCCCGCGGACATTGCCGTGGGAGACCTATCGGGGGGATGGCGCCGTCGGGTTGCCCTTGCACGCGCGCTGGTCTCGCAGCCCGATATCCTGCTTCTCGATGAGCCAACAAACCATCTCGATATTCCCACTATCGAATGGCTTGAAGAGCAGCTAAAGCTGTTCAAAGGCGCACTGGTTGTCATCACCCACGATCGCAGATTTTTGCAGCGTGTTGCCACCTCTATCGGTGAACTGGAGCGAGGCCAGTTATCGGTTTGGCAGGGACACTTTCAGGGCTTCCTTAAATTCAGGGAGCAGCAGCTTGCTGCCGAGGAGCAGGCCAACGCTTTATTTGATAAAAAACTCGCGCAGGAGGAGGTATGGATACGACAGGGTATAAAAGCTCGCAGGACTCGCAATGAAGGACGGGTAAGAGCTTTAAAAGCGATGCGTGAACAGCGGGCCCAACGGCGACAGAGGCAGGGTAAGGCAAGTTTTACCATTGAAGACGCATCGCGCTCTGGAAAAATCGTCGCCGACGTCCGCAAGATCGACTTCAGCTGGGAAAATCAGGTCATTGTGAAGGGCTTTACAACGACGATTCAGCGGGGCGATCGAATCGGCATCGTGGGTCGCAACGGTATCGGTAAAACGACCCTTGTCCGATTATTATTAAACGAAATCAATCCGGACTCGGGTGAAGTCCGGGTGGGCACCAAGCTTGAAATAGCCTACTCGGATCAGCTCAGAGACCACCTTGATCCAGATGCCAACCTGATAGACAACGTATGCGGGGGTCAAGAATTTATCGAGATCAATGGCAAACGACGGCACGCAATCAGTTATTTGAGTGATTTTTTGTTTACACCAGAGCGAACCAGAACACCCGTAAAGGCTCTCTCGGGAGGCGAGCGAAACCGAGCAATTCTCGCCAAGCTATTTACCCAACCTGCAAATCTTCTTGTGCTGGATGAGCCGACAAACGATCTCGATATTGAAACGCTGGAATTGCTTGAAGAATTATTGCTTGAATTCAGTGGGACATTACTCCTCGTGAGCCATGATCGAGATTTCATGGATAGAGTCGCCACAAGCCTGTTGGTAATTCAAGAGGATGGCGTGATTGAAGAACAAGCGGGTGGCTACAGCGACTGGGAAGCTCGTGGTGGTCGACTCAAAGCAGAAGAGGCAACGCAATCAAACAAAGCGCAATCTCAAAACAGCCTAGCTTCCGAATCACACCTTAAAACACAGCAAACTGAAGTGGAGCCAAGAGAGGAGGCAACACCATCAAGGAAGAAGTTGAGCTACAAAGAACAACGAGAATTGGCGGGTCTTCCCGAAAAAATAGAAGCCCTCGAGGCCGAACTTGGTCGACTGGAAGCGCTTATCAGTGCGCCGACGTTTTATTCGAGTGATCAAGCATCGATTGACGAAACCTTGAACACCCTCACCGACACCCAGCACGCGCTTGATCAGGCGTTGGAGCGATGGACGGAGCTCGAGGAGTAAGCGGAATCAACGGACGAGGCCGCAGCCCAAAGCTGCTCTCGAAATCCCCCGCACAGTACGAAGCGTGGGCCCATAAAGCGCTAGAAATTTTGAATCAAACAGAAAGCCTTATCAGAGTACCGATGCCACCGCTTCGACAACCTGATCCATGTTTTGCTGATTCAGGCTGGCGATATTTATTCGAGATGAATTCAGCATATAAAGGCTGCGATCCTCTCGCACTGCGAGCGCTTGCTCTTCTGTCAAACCCAGAAACGAAAACATGCCCTTCTCTCGCGCAATAAACCCAAAGTCTCGCCCAGTTGTCGACTCAAGGCGATCCCGGAAGTCAACCCGCAGGCTGTTTATGCGCTCACACATCTGTTCAAGCTCATTGGCCCAGCTTTGGCGGAGAGTTTGATCCGCCAGAATCTTTGCAGCAATGAGAGCACCGTGTGCTGGAGGCATGGAATAAATCCGCCGCGCGGCAGCCTTGGCTTGACTCGCGGTCGCCTCAGCGGTTCTGGCGTCAGGACCTGTAAAAATAGCGATGCCTGTTCGCTCTCGATAAAGTCCCATGTTCTTTGATAAGGAAGCGGCAATGACCACCTCTGGGGTTTTGTCTACCAGCGTCCGCAGACCGTATACATCAACATCCAAACCCTCACCAAACCCCTGATAAGCGAGATCCACCATCGGGGTAAAACCCTGTGTAACGGCCATTTCGGCGACCACATCCCATTGATCAACACTTAAATCAGCACCGGACGGGTTGTGACAGCAACCGTGTAACAACACGATATCCCCCTGCTTCGCCTGCTGTAAATCGGCGACCATGCCGTCAAAGTCAACACCATGGGTCGCGGGTTCGTAGTAACGGTACTCACTCAATTCCAATCCGGTGCTGGTGATGAGTGGTACGTGAACCGGCCAGGTGGGTCGACTGACCCACACCTTACCCGCGGGAGCCGCAGCTTTTAACACCTCGGCACCCAATCGCACTGCACCGCACCCTCCGGGTGCCTGCACCGCCGCTACTTCCGCTGCCCTCGTCTGAAATCGCTCCTGACCGAGCACCAGTCCCATCATTCCAGTCAGAAATCCGTCGTCACCCTGCGGCGCGATGTAGGCTTTCGTGACCTCTTCATCGATCATGGCGCGCTGGGCGTCTTTCACCGCCTGAAATACGGGACAGGCACCGGTTTCATCCATATAGATTCCGATTGTCAGATCAACCTTGTCAGGGTTGGTATCTGCACGGCAGGCGGCAGCAAGCCCTAAAATGGAATCGGGAGGCAGAATCGGCAAGTGGTCAAACATGGCAACGAATCCAAAACGATAAATGGCGGCGAAGTATGCGCTAGCTGGCATCTGAGTGCCAATATCCAAGCCCATCTCCTGCTATTCTACGCGTCATCGAGGCAAACGAATCACTGCTCTGATGACGACAAACCGCGACACCATTTACTCAAAAACTCTTGGAGATCCCGGCCTCTTTACCTTTAACGAAGACGTTGTAGGCGTGTTTCCCGACATGATAAACCGCTCTGTCCCGGGGTATGCCACTGTGATCAGCATGACCGGGCTAATGGCGGCGCGTCATGCCAGAGCCGATACCTGCATCTATGACTTGGGGTGCTCTCTTGGGGCCTCGCTTCTGGCGGCTGCGCGCCAGCCGAGCTGCCAGCAATGTCAGCTTGTTGGGGTCGACAATAGTTCGGCCATGCTAGCTGCGGCACGATCAACGCTGGAGCAGGAAATGCCAGATGTTCCGGCAGAACTGGTAGAGCAAGATATCCTCGAACTTTCCTTGAGACCCGCGAGTGTGGTGATCCTGAACTACACCTTGCAGTTTGTTCCCGTCACCTCTCGCCTCGCCCTTCTCGAAAAAATAAGGAGCGTACTTCGTCCCGGGGATGCGCTAATACTGTCTGAAAAAATAAAACTCGATTCTCCCGGCATGGATGAGTACATGATCACCATGCATCACGATTTCAAAAGAGCCCAAGGCTACAGCGACTTGGAGATCGCAAAAAAGCGCCAGGCGCTCGAAAACGTCTTGATTCCGGAGACTCTCTCGACCCATCGGGAAAGGCTATCCAAAGCGGGATTCAGTGACTGCAGCACGTGGTTCCAATGCTTCAATTTTGCGTCAATGATAGCGATAGCATGAGCCAACCCCACGAGCTCAGCCGCGATCTCGACCTGCTGCACAATCTCTGGCAAGGCACACCACTAGAGCCTTGGCTGGCATCACTGGAGGATGCAGTCAGTGAAGGACTGTCTCCGCTTCGCTATGGCGACCTGCCTCGCTGGCGCCAAGCACTTGAGTCCCTCCCTTCCCTGACACCTCTGCGGGTAGTTCTTGATCGCGCCGCAGTAGGTTGCGAGGGAAGCATCACACCTCAGGAAAAAAACCAACTCACTTCGGCGCTGCGAGGATTACACCCCTGGCGTAAAGGTCCCTTTGATCTATTCGGCGTCGCCATTGACACCGAGTGGCGCTCCGACTGGAAATGGGACCGGCTGCTGCCCGGGTTGCTGCCTCTTAAAGACAAGCGCGTCTTGGACGTGGGCTGTGGCAGCGGCTATCACTGCTGGCGGATGCTTGGCGAGGGTGCAGCCGAGGTGGTTGGAATTGATCCGACACCGCTATTTGTTCTCCAGTTCAAAGCTATCCAGTACTATCTGAATATGCCCGGCATCTTTGTACTGCCCGTTGGTTTGGAGCAAGTGCCCACAGGCTTACGCGCCTTTGACACGGTGTTCTCTATGGGGATTCTCTATCACCGTCGATCCCCCTTCGACCACCTAATAGAGCTACGAGAGGCCCTGTGTTCAGGCGGACAGTTGGTGCTCGAAACACTGGTAGTGGATGGAGCTGAAAACACCGTACTCACGCCTCCCGGACGCTATGCCCGCATGGGAAATGTCTGGTGCTTGCCTAGCGTGCCTACCCTCATTGGTTGGCTTAAAAAAATTGGCTTTAGGCAGGCAGAGCTGATCGACTGCACTAAAACAACGATACAAGAACAACGCTCAACCGACTGGATGACTTTTCACTCACTCGAGCAGTTCTTGGATCCCAATAATGAAGACCTCACCGTCGAAGGCCACCCAGCACCCCGGCGAGCTATTATTACCGCAGAAGCGCCCTAGTCCGGGGGTTCAATGCGCCACAGGGACGGGCGACCGGTTAGTGAAGCTGACGCTGTTCTCTGGAGGCATCGAATACCACGTCAAACACTTCGCGAAAACTCCGCACGAAATGCACGATCAGTCCATCCTGCAGGTAATCCGGTAACTCCTCATAGTCGGCCCGATTCGCCAAGGGCAAGATCAATTCAGAGATTTTTGCACGCCGCGCTGCGATTACCTTCTCACGAATACCACCAACGGCGAGGACCCGACCCGTTAACGTCAACTCCCCAGTCATAGCCAGTGGCTGGCGAATTCTCTCTCTCCTCGCGAGTGAAACCAGAGCTGTCGCCATGGTGATCCCGGCACTAGGTCCATCCTTTGGCGTAGCTCCTTCAGGCACATGGAGATGCACCATCGACATATCAAAAAAGTCCTCATCGCAGCCCAGCTCGCGCAGGTGGGCAACAACATAACTGTAGGCAATCTCTGCGCTTTCCTTCATGACATCACCCAAATTGCCGGTCAGCGTAAGCTTTCCAGTGCCCGGCGTCAAGGAAGACTCGATGAACAAAATGTCGCCACCTCTTGGGGTCCAAGCCAAACCTGTGACGACACCAGCCACATCGTTCCCTTCGTAGTGGTCCTTCTCGCGCGCAATGCCCAGGATGTCCCGCAAGTCCTCATGTTTTACTTCGATTTGGTGGTCACTGAGACTTAATTCGAGGGTTTTCATTACTATCACTTATGGTTTGATTTAATAGCATCATAGGGTCCCATTCAAATTTTGGTTGTTTTAATTTAATATAATAAAAATTGTCGTAACTGTAATTAACCGTATTGTTGTAACGTAGTACATGAAATAAGCCGTTTAATTAACCGTTTTTCAAATACTTTGTATTGCTTTAAAGACGTCGGGTGATCATGCCGTCTGTATATTACGCCGTATTGTCATTATGCCGTATTGTCATTATGGCGTTCACTCAAGTGCATGTAATTTCATTTTCTAAAAAATAGGAACTTTGTTGCATGTCACATGGGTCATTTGTGTCAATTGTGTTATTTATGTGCCTCTGACAACTATGTCAAGGGTGCCAAAGTCTGAAGTGGGTAAACTGTGTCAAGCATTGTAAT
>CAJXMD010000006.1 GCA_913056165.1 uncultured Halieaceae bacterium | reverse complement strand
TTTCCTCCCCATCAGATAAGATGTATTCGTTTACAAAAGCGGGTTGGCCTAAAGTACCGTTAATCCGATAGCTACCGTCGGGTAACTGCCCAAGATACGTGGGGCCGACCTCGGGCTTATCAGGTGAATTAAAGTCGGGCATCTCTGTAAAAGCCACCTGTCTGCCGTCAAGAAATAATCGTAACTCTGCGTTTTTATTCTCAAAGAAAGATGTTTGGTGGCCGTAGTAGCCTGAAAACGCTACCTCGACACATCCGGCTTTCGCAGGAAATTCAGACTCAACCGTCACGCCCAGCATTTCGAGTTCAACAGCATTTCCCTGCAAAGCGAGTGCCCAATACCCCGGCTGCGTAGCAATAATCTGCCGACCCTGTCCGATTAAATCGTCTTCTAAGCGAATAGAAATGCCGAATGCGAAGCCTTTAAATGCCATTAACCTCTGGAGACCTTCTCCCGTTACACTTCCTACCCCGCTGCTGTCTGCTGTGATCTGAAGATTTTTTAAACTACGGCTGTTGATATGCCACTCCATATAATCTGCAGTTAGTTTTTGAGTCAGATGCCGTCTTTGCTCATCACTCAAGGCAGGACGTGCAGTGTTTTTCTCTGCGCGCGCGGCGACGTTGGTCAACACGGGTGCGTTACCGAAATGCTGAGACAGTCGGTAGGATCCGTCTGCTGACAACACTGACCAAGAACTAAGTTCGATTGGCCCAGATTCACAAAAAAGCGCATTCTCATCAATAGATCTTCCCTGGAGCACAGCCAGCAGATCTCGCCCAGGCAAATTATCCTGCGGTGTTGCTCCACCAAAAGAGGCGATGGTAGGAAGGTAGTCAAGATAAGAAAACAAATCGTCCACTAGCACCCCTTGGTACTTCTGCTCGGGCATTTTGATGATTAGTGGGGTGCGTATACTGCCTTCCGTAAAAGTCATTTTGGCACCCAAAAATGGCGCATTGCTATCGCGATGTTGCGACGTCCCCCCGTTATCGCCTGCGATTATTATTATCGTCGAGGAGAGCATATTAGCCTGCTCTAACTTGCTTTTTATCTTCCCAATCATCTCGTCAAGCTGAGCAAGCATGGCCATAAAAAGACCCTTTTCAGTATTCGGAAATCGGCTCTTATATCTGTCCGCTGGTTGTAAAGGTGTGTGAGGCAAGTAGGTCCAGAGGTTAAGGAACCATGGTTCCTCGAGCGTTCGAGCTTCCTCTAAAAAACTGAGCGTCTCGGACAGTAAAAGGTCGTTGAGGTGGCCATCGTATTTTAGTGGCTTTTCATTATTAGTTTGCAGAAAAGGGTTGAAATAGGTTGGACGACTGATCAAAAACCCATCGTCGGTAAATCCTTGGCGCAAGAGAAACTGATCTAAAAAGCCAAAGAAGTGATCAAACCCTTGCTGCACCGGCCAAGCTTCCCGATTATGAAAACCGAGGTGCCATTTACCAATGTGGCGAGTATGGTATCCCGCAGCTCTCAATAGCTCGGGAATGGTCTCAACCTCAGATGAGATACCTCTGCCAGCCGGCCGAAAACCCAAAGACGCTGGGTACCGCCCTGTAAGAATACCCGCTCTGGTCGCTGCGCATGTGCTGTCCACATAATTACGAGTGAACCTAATTCCCTCCTTCGCTAAAAGATCCAGGTTGGGAGTGAGACCCTCTGTACCACTATTTATGCCGAGGTCGTTGTAACCAAAATCATCCAGCAGGATGAACAGAATATTTGGCGGTCGCTTTACGTTATTGCTGTATGTCTCGGGGTCGGCGGGTTCTGTAAGCCCTCGGGGCACCAACAACACCCAAGGCAAAATAAGGAGATAAATAACTTTTAGGCTGCGGTAATGCCCTGGCATCCTGGACTTTTTCCTTTACTGATCGTTGGATTCTTTGCCCTGACCACCTTTTTTATTCTTGTTTCCTACCATGGCCTTGAAACGGTTAGCCTGTCTGCGAGCCTCTAAGAAGTGAGCGGCATGCACATAAAGTTGTTTGAGACGCTGGCAATCATATTCATCGGAGCTAAAAAGCAGACCCATTAATGGATGGTCGTTGCTTCTGTCACCCCCTGGCTTGCGTAAAACTCCAAGCCCAAATCCATGATCAAAGCGAAATGATTCCTCTGCGGTTTCCTGTACTTCCTCGAAAAATTTCCACGCACCAAAATCCTGAATTTTTGCCATGACGTCGTGAAATAGCATGATTCCGCCAGGTTTCAATTTTGGATACCAACTACTGTAATCATCACTAACAGCCTCATAGGTGTGCAAGCCGTCAATATGAATGAGGTCGACGCTGTCATCATCGAAATGATTTAGCGCCTCGTTAAAGTACATTTTAAGTAAGTAGCTAATTCCCCTGTAGTGATCTCTGGCGTGGGCTGCTACGTCCTGATAGATCGATTCGTCGTAAGTATCTGTATGAGCATCGCCTTCCCAGCAATCCACTCCATAGGCGACGCCGTCAACATCATGTTCAATCATCGCCTGGCAAAAGGTGAAAAAGGAAAGTCCGTTGTAGACACCCAATTCCACTAGCAGCCTTGGCCTAATAGCCCCCACGAGATCGTAGGCAAACGGCAAATGGTCTACCCAAGTGCTAAACACCATGCGCTTTGGTTCAAATCGCTGCAACGAGGGTGGGAAATAAATCACTGGTCTACGGCTCTAATCGATGTAACGACGTTGGCACAGATACCACAGCGGACGACTTCATAGGATGCCTTCTGGTGAGATTTTTTGTTACGCCCCAGCCGGAGCTACGACCTATTTTGTCCATGATACATCTTTTCACCGGCTGCGATATTTCCACCATAGTTTAGTTTGTTCTTCAAGCTAGGCTGGAATTCTATTCACCAGTGCCGACTGAAATTGCATGACAGAGCCCTTAACACCGCACCGCTTAAGTTAGTTTCAACTAAGATAACCTTATATTCCCCAATTTCCATTGGGTGAGAGTCCTTATCGGTTTTCTCGCTCCGGTGTTTTTTATATTTTTCCAATTTCCTTTCACCACATTTTCAAAAGCACTCTCGACCAAAACATCGTCTTTGATACGGAAACCAATCAAGCGCCATGTCGTTGTGTTGTGATCTCGGCGAATCTACACTAAACCTCTGAGACCGACCCGCTTTTCACGAAGAGATTGCAGTGCAAAAATCGATCCGGGATTTCATCGAAATATGCCGAGACAATTTACCCTTTGATTCACCGATATACGAATTCGGCGCTTTCACCGTGCCGGGGCAGGAGACTGACGCAGTCCGTCCTCTTTTCCCAGATCACCAGTATATCGGCTGCGATCTCAGAGATGGTTATGGCGTTGATAGAATGCTGGATCTGCACGCGCTCGACCTACCTGACAACTGCGCTGGCAGTGTTCTCTGCCTCGATACCCTAGAGCACGTGAAAAACCCTCAGCTTGCAATATCAGAGATGTTTCGAGTCTTAAGGCCAGGGGGCATCGCCATTATAAGTTCAGTTTTTGATTTCCCGATTCACAACTACCCTGACGACTACTGGCGATTCACTCCCCAAGGGCTTCGGCTTTTAATGTCTGATTTCTCCCCACTTGAGATTTTTTCCTACGGCAGAACACCGGAGTCACCCCAAAGCGTTGTCGGCGTTGGTCAAAAATCAGGGGGGCTGGATATGACCGCTGTCTGCAGGCTTGGACGTGAATGGGAAAAATGGCAGTCAGGGCTCGTAAGAGCACTTTAAGGATGTGACCTAAGTGACGCACGGTCGCGCAGAAACCCTCACTAGACCATAATAAGTTTTAGTTGGTTGTATAAGTCAGCACAGGACGTTGGCATTTCAGTATCTGCGCCAGTCCTCGCTTTCCTCAAGCTCGGGTCATAAAATTCAAAGGGTAAATCCGAGGGCATCTTGAATGTGTCGACCATCAGATGCCGCAGCTTTTGCAAAAAAACACCTTGGTCATCATCAAAGCAAAGCACCGGGAATTGGTACCGCTCCCAATAGGAAAAAAGCCTTTGATTATAAGACTCCCAAAGTGCCAGTCCCTCGCTTACAGGCATGCCGCTCCTAGTCTGTAAAGATTCGGCAACTGCTTGGGGGTGCCTAAAAATCCCGATCAATTCAAGCTGGGGAAAGATCTCTATCCAACCGTCGAGAGTCAGCAACGTTCGCGGATCTTTGAATCCAAAAATACTGATATCCCGGTAGCTGGCGATCAATTTTTGTGCCGCGATGGTGAGTCCAGTCGGCCATGTAATGTCGTGCCGAGGTTGATCCCAGGCAGCGTTATTAGCCGATAGAACTGCATCATTGATGTCGACGATCTTTTGATTTTCGCGGTTGCCCTTGAGATTATGGGGATTCCAACTATGGAAATCTCCAAGCTCGACACCTGCATCCTGAAGGGAGCCAGTCAAACAACTGGTTCCGGAACGGTGCATACCCAACACGCAAAGTATGCGGTTGGGCGCGTGCATGTCACCAAGTCTTACTCTTGCAGTAATAATGTCTCTCCGATCTGACTGGCAGCAATATCCTCCTCACAAAAGGGGAAACGCACCCAGCGCTTATCCGAATAAAGCTTGGTTTGATCGGCAAAGTGTGGCGATTCTGGATCCGTGGACTGAGAGGGAACCAGAATCACATCGGCGATAGGACACTCACTCTCATCCCAGGTGACTGCTTGGATATAACTGTTGCCCGAGCCCGGATTGACATAGCCCCCATCAGACAAACCAGCGCCAATAGCGCCATAAACCCCCATGGTGCCAGCGCCCCCATGGATAGGAACATTCTCGCCGTTTCGCTCAAGATATTGGATCTCACCCCATGGGGCATCTATGGGCACGTTGTTACTTGAAAGCCTCTCACCTGCATATCCCAACGCATCGATGACAAGCTGCCTGTTGGACGCATTCTCAAGATCGATTCCTGCCGGGGTGTTCAGTGGATTCTCAGGGTCAAAATCGATAGTCCAGAAAGTGGGATCTGAAACAACATTCTGAAAACTGCTACCCCGCTGGGAACGAATGTATCTCCAGAATTCAGTGAATATCTGAGCACCCTGGCTTGGCAGATCTACTCGTCCATCCCAACTCGCGAGTACATTACACAAGTCCTGCACGCCAGCCGCCTCCTCCAAAGCGCAGACCGCCGCAATATCGGCACCCGTCACCTCCATTCCGTAGACGCGATTGGAATACATCAGGCCTTTGAGGGTATCCAGATCAAACATGGGTGTTTCACTGAGGCCGTCAGTCGCTTGCTTACGCTCTTCTACCATGAGATGGCCGATACGAGTGCGTAGAAACTGCTGGGTGCCTTCATACCCAAGAGGACCCATGATCGTGGGGAACCCCTCAAGAGGCGAATCAGGATTACTCAACCAATACCCGTTATTGCTGTTACCCACGTAATCACGGGTTCGAAGCTGGGGCAATTGGCTGGCGCCATACAACCCACTACCCTCAGGCGCTTCAGGATCCTCGCCCCATTCACAGGCTGAGGTAGAACCATCCAGAGAAATGATGACGTTGGTAGTAGCAGAGGCCAACACGGGGCCGATGATGCCATTTATGCACAAGTCCAACTGCTCTTGGGTGATATAGGGAATGGCGGATAGCTCACCGTAAAACGCCTCACCATTTCGGTCGGCCGCGACTTCGTGAAACACCGGATTACCAATGGTCGCCAGTGAATCAACATAAGCACTCAGGTCTTGAGCCTTACCTTTTTGTATCCACTGCTCAATGCCGCGGATTCCCGTCAGGATATTGGCGTCTTTGAATGCCAAAACCGAGCCAGTGAACATAGGCCAGCCATCGAGGAGCGAACTCACGCCCTTAAGATTGACGACGGGCCCGAAATGGGACTCATAGAACGTGAAACTGCGGTCTTCTAACGTGCCGTCCTCAAGCTTTACCTGCGCTGTAATTTCGATCGGAACGATGTCCCGCATCTCCCCGTCGTACTCGTATTGCAACGGGTTTTCCGGGTTGAGTTTGAGCTCATAAAGGCTGAAGCGATTGGCATAGGAGACCGTATGGGTCCACGCCACATCCTTGTTAAATCCGATTCCAATAAAAGGAAACCCGTGAAGTGCAGCACCCGCCACATCGTATTCTCCGGGCAAGGTGAGGTGGGCCTGATACCAGGCACCGGCTCCAAACCAAGGCTGGTGGGGATTACCCAACAAGAGGCCTGAGCCCGTCTGAGAACTGTCACTTCCCACGGCAAGCGCATTACTGCCCTCCTCCATAGAGATCAGTTCGCTCAGATTCGCCGTCAGGTCTGCAGCGAGGGCCGACAAGTCCCCACTGGGTTCTATCCCTGTGGCTCCATCCTCAGGCGGACCTTCGACTGATAACAAGGCAGATCGAAAGGTCCCATTATCCGAACTTCCCCGCAGCGCCTCTCTACGCAGGTACAGAAACAAGTCTGTGGTGTCTATCGCCGAAACCCACTCGGCATTACGGCATCCATAGTCACCCTCCGGCAAATTCTCGACGCCTGTCTCCTCGAGATAGCGATTCATACCTCGGGCATATCCCTCGGCTAATTCTCGGGTGAACTCTGGAAGTTGACTGACGAATTTTTCCTCGAACTCGGCTTTATCTCCGTTGAGGTACCTAAAAAGAAAATCCGAACCCAGATTACCCATGTCTTCGCCCATGAACTCCGCAGAACGGCCGCTGGCAAAAACAATCTCACGCATGGTGACGCAGTAATTGTCCTGAGCGTAGGCGTAACCAAACCCGTACCCCAGGCTCTTCCAGTCATCTGCCTTGATATGTGGAATACCGTATTCAGTCCGTCGTATTTCCGCATTGAGTTCGAAGGTCGGTTCTGGGGGGGGCGGGGGCGGCGTAGGCGTCACTACGTCGTCGTTTGAGTCGTTGCAGGCAGCCAGCAAGGCTATTACGCAGGGTAGAAGTACCTTTTTATTCATTCGATTCACTTCCAATTACACGGCGCTATGAAATTACGCAGACACCGCGGAAAACACAAGTACCTGTGCTAATTAGTGGCCTCTCAGCATCAACCTTTATGGTCAAAGCCAGAACGTCCCCAGGCAAGAGAAAGTGTCAAGTGCGGTTAAATGGCCAGCCCTGCGTTATCAGAAATACCCATTACTTGCGGCTGATTGACTTCCAAAGTATCGATGGTTTTCTTGGCACGAAGCCACCGCGCCACCACATCCCAGACGGGCTCGCCCTCTACCTGCTGCACCGATGCCCAACCGGCTACCTTATAGGTGCGTGAGGGATCAATATCTTGACCAGCGAGGGCCATGGCGTTGATGCGATTACCGGCATCGGCCATGGGTGCAATGCTGTAATCAAGCCCCCCCACCCGAACCATATCGCCACCCTGTTGGTAGTAAGGGTCAGGGTTGAACAGGTTATCCGCAACATCCTCAAGAACCACCTTGAGGAAGTCACCCTTCATTTCGGTCAAGGTCGCTGCTGGATAGGTGATCGCGACCTGTGACATCAAGTCCTCCATAGTAATGCTGTCGCCGGGCAATACGGTCGTGCCCCATCGGAATCCAGGTGAAAGTGATAAATCCGCATCAAGCTCATCGATCAACGCGTTACAAATAAGCTGGTCGAAGCTGCCATTGAAATTGCCGCGCCGGTAGAGCAACCCCTCTGTCGTTGCCAGCACTTCATTCAGCTGGGTCTCATAAGGCGCTCTGATGTCAGTGATTAGCTGAGCCATTCCCTTATCGGCGGGCAGCATATCGGCGAAGACGGGAAGCAACTGGTAAGACCAGTCTTTGATCTTGCCGTCCCTGACATCGAAATCCAGGACGCCGAGAAATTTTCCATTTGAGCCGGCATTTGTTACTAGGGTCATTCCCTGCGGATTTTTAACTTCGATTGCTCTTGGGATCGCGTCGTGGGTGTGACCTCCCAAGATGGCATCCAACCCCGTTACCCGAGATGCAAGTTTAATATCGGTATCCGCACCGTTGTGAGAAAGCAGCACAACGACCTGTGCACCTTCAGCTCGCACCGCGTCAATTTTATTTTGAAGTTCGCGCTCCTGAATGCCGAAAGTCCACCCCTCGGTCAGGTATCCGGGGTTTGCAATCGGCGTGTAGGGAAAAGCCTGACCGATAATAGCGACAGGCACGCCGTTCATCTCACGAATGGTGTGACCTGGAAAAATCGGATCGCCAAAATCGAGGTCTTTGATGTTGTGGGCTAAAAATTCAATATGCCCATCGAGATCTTCCTCGACGATCTCAAGAACTCGATCGGTACCGAGAGTAAACTCCCAGTGACCGGTCATAATGTCGATGCCCAGTAACTTGGAGGCGTCTACCATATCCTGACCCCGGGTCCACAACGAAGTTGCTGACCCCTGCCATAGGTCGCCGCCATCGAGCAACAAGGCCTCCGGACGGTTCGCCTTAATTCGCTTCACCAACGTCGCGAGATGGGCGAAGCCCCCTACACGACCGTACTGCTCGGCAGCAGCGACGAAATCAAGATAGGTAAACGCATGGGATTCGCGGCTTTTTGGGGCAATACCGTAGGCACCCAAAAGCGCTTCTCCCACCAGATGAGGCGCCTTGTTCAGTGCACCATGGAGCCCGATATTCACCTGAGGTTCCCGGTAATAGACGGGCAAGAGTTGGGCATGGGCGTCGGTCATATGCAACAAATGAACGTTACCGAAGCGCGCTATGTCGTAAGCCGCCTGCGTCCGGGGGGCCATGCCAGGAAGGCTCAAACCCGCCGCCAGACCAAGCGCAAGCATCTTGTTAAATTCCCGGCGATCCATCGGTGCCTTGCCTCCGCTCTAGCTGCTCGTAAAGGGAAATAAGTGAGTGTCTACTCTGCTAGGTTATTGACCGGTGAATCAGGGTCAAACAGAAATGCCATCACATCCTTGAGCTGCTGTTCGGTGAGAATACCCTGCGCACCAAAACGCGGCATATGAGAGCACACGTTGTAAGCATGGGTATTCCAGAGCTTGGTCCAGGTGTACTGCAGCATCACGTCACTTTGACCCCGGGCACCGTAATTGGTGAGGGAGGGACCCAAATTACCGTATGCCACCTCTGCTGGATCGAGCTGATGACAGGCATAGCAATTGCCGCCGTTTGCTTCCTCGGGATTATCCGAATACTGGAGCCCTTTGCCGTTGTTGGCCACCTGTTGCCCCCGCTCCCAGCTGCCCAGATAGTCTCCGTTGCCGGGTAACACCACACTGGCCATTGCGGTCTCACGAAGCTCGGCTGCTACTGCAGCGTCGCCGGATTCCTCACGGGGTTTACTGCAAAATGCCTGTAGCGGGTCCTGCTCAAGGCGATCGAGGCCTACCTGATTAATAGATTTAAATCCTGCATTTAAGGCCGAGGACATATCTTCAGCCTGCACGAACCCGATACACCCTGCCAACCACAGGACAAACGTTATCTTAATCTTCACCTCACTCACCTCTTCAGTCCGGGAGCCGCCATCGGCGCTCCTGCAGCGGTGACCGCGAGATAGGTCTGCAGCGCCACGGTAACGTCGGATCCCATATCTAGCAGCGGAAACCGTTGCTGGCGGAAGCAATCGCGCATGCGCCATCCCATTGTGCGCACAACACCTTCGGAAATTCGGTAGGCGGGCCAGCCACTGTAGGCCACCGCAGCGCCCTCATGGGTGGTGAGATCCGGCAGCGCCTGAAGGCGAATGCGCATCCCCTCCTGACCGTGACAGGTTGCACAGGAAAAATCATGAGGGCCCGCACGATAGTAGAATACCGCTTCACCCAGCGCATAGGCCTCGCGCTCCTTATCATGCTCCTGACCGGGGGCAATCGGCAGATCTCTGGATTTCTCCGCCAGCCACGCCACCAAAGCCTCCATTTCCGTACCAAGATCCCCGCGCAGGGAATACGGATGATCGTCAACTTCTTCCGGCGTTCTACCTTGTAGCTCCTGCATGCAGAAGCGCAGTCGGGCCTCTACATCCATCACCCGATCGACATCCTTAAAATAGCGAGGTAATCGTGCGTAAGCACCATCCACCACTCCAGGACCCAAGCCCAGATCGCAGGATTCAAGCGTGGCCTGTTTGGGACCTTGGGATGCAAACCAAAATTCCTCCCCCTCTTCGATCACAAAGATGGCAGGATTATCGTCGCCGAACATGGCCCGGTATTCATCGAAAATGCCGGCCTCCTCTGCATAGGCAGGGCCGGTCAGCATGACTGCTGCTACTAAACAGGCTGCTACGCTGATTATTTTGCTACCTGACATACCACGCCCCCCGACTTGGATGTTATCGAATCGTTGTCTCGCCCTCACCGGTCTCACCCGTATTGTCGCGCCAGCTGACCGTAACCTTATCCCCTGCTTGGCCGCCAGCAAACCTGACTCCCAGGAATGGATTTGCGGATACCGCTGCCCCCCAATAACCATGCACCACAACCTTGTCGTTATGTGTCACCGTGACTTCTTCGATGTAGTTGGCAGGAATCGGCTCGCCCGCCTGATCCTTGCGTAGCCCTGTTTCCATCGGATGTCGCATGAGAGCCTTTACCTCACAGGTATCACCATCCAACTGTGCACGAATTCTAATTTTTCCAGCCATGATCGCTCTCCTTAACCCCCGCAGCCACCAAGGGTCACCTTGGTCTCTTTACTCGCCATGAAAAAGCCTTCTTTGTTCTCTGCTACCGCATAAAGATTACAGGTTTGCGCTACCTTTACTCTGGTCTCGATATAAGGCTTTGAGCCCTCAACAACCGAAAACATCGCGGCCATGGGGTTCGGATTCTTCTCCACCATGACATAGAGACGGCTGACACCGGGTAACACCGATTCGTCGACTTCTATTTTAATCGGCACGACCGCACCATTTTCAGCAATGTCAGGTGTGGTGAAGATAATGCCTGCACTTTCTGTCGGCGTTTGACCCAGTGCCGCAAAGGTAGCGTTTAAATCTGTGGCGGCAAAAGCGGCATCTGGCTTGGTGACCGCCGCCCACAATTTTGCAGGTAGGGCGACTGCAGTTGCGATAAGCGCCCCAACCCTCAAAAATTTGCGTCGCGCCATACCTCCGACGGGTTCAACTTTCATGCTCTCCTCCTCTCTTATCAATTGTTTTCAAGCAGCCAGGAAACCAGCTCCTCCAGCGTCTCACCATCAAGCTGACTCATGGGCGGCATCGCCATGGATCCCCAAACGCCACTTCCCCCATTCCTGATCTTATCTGCCAAATAAGCCGCCGCATCCTGACCTTGATAGCGTTCCTTGATAGCAGTGAACGCCGGCCCCACCAGAGCCCTGTCCAACCCGTGGCATCCCGAGCACCCATTGGCAGCCAGCGCTGCTTCAGGTGCTGCGTTATCGTTCTTATGTTGAGGCGCCGCGATGTCTTCCACCGGCGCCGTTTGAATACCGGGAAAAGGGCCGTAGTCCCGGACCTGATCTTTCAAATTGCCGTGGGCATTCATCGCATAGTCAGGAAGATAGGAAGTCACCGTGACATCCACCTCGCAGTTCTCAGTGCATGCCGAACCCACAACATCCGGCGCACCTCCAACCGACCATAACCCGTGCTCCGTGGTCATGCCATTTCTGTTGGGCATCAAATCCTGTATTTCAGCAATATTTGCATCGCTTAAAACAAAGTCGTAATCAACGATGTAACCCAGTTGCAATAGATAGGCGACCAGCGCATAGACCTCATCTACCTGAAGTGACTTGGGCGCATTCCAGGGCATCGCCCGATTGATGTAATCCCAAAGTGTCGACAGAGTGGCGACTTTCATCAGAGTCGTCCGTACCACGGCGGGATCCGTCAAAGCCGCAACCCGTCCCGAGCTGATGTCCTCATCCGTCACATTGCCCAACACAATCGGTGAGAAAACCTCATTGGAGTCGCCAAAATCCCCATGACAAACCGAGCATTTATCGAGCCACAAAATCTCACCCTCTTCCACAGAACCGGAACCCGGTGGAAGACCAGCAAAATCGGGTCTGACATCGATATCCCAGGCGGCGACTTCTTCGGATGTTGCCTCTCTGCCCAGCTGCCAAAGTTCTGCAGGGTAGTCTACTGCGAAGGCAGAGGGCATCTGCACCATCAGGCCAAACGCAAGAAGCCATCTAGCCCAATTGCACATTGTCGACCTCCCCATCAGATTTCACCCGCCATGTCTGAATGGCATTGTTGTGGTAGATCGAACGCGTGCCTCGCACAGCAACCAAATCAGCGCGCTGAGGCTGGATGTACCCCGTACTGTCATGAACCCGACTCTGGAGTAACGCAGTCTCCCCTTGCCAGACCCAGTCAGCATGAAAACGCGTTAGCATTTTTGGCAAGACCGGACCATCCAGTCGGGCCTCACGCCAATTGCGTCCACCATCAACCGATACCTCTACCTTGGTCACCGTGCCACGGCCTGACCAAGCCAGCCCGGTAATGTTGTAATAACCGCGGTTTTGCAGCTTTTGACCACCGGACGGTGCTGTAATCACCGACTTCGCTTCCTGTATGGCCGTGTACTGGCGCTGCTGTCCATCGGGCATTAAGTCGACATAATGACTGGCCTCATCCTTGGTCGCGTAAGGCATGTCCCCTACCTCCAAACGACGAAGCCACTTGACCCAGGAGACGCCTTGCACACCAGGCACAACCAACCTGAGCGGGTAGCCCTGCTCCGGTCGGAGCATTTCCCCATTTTGCCCGTAGGCAACAATCGCATCATCCAACGCGTTTTCCATGTTAATGGTGCGGGTCATACTCGATCCGTCAGCGCCCTCGGCCAGCAAATACTTGGCCCCTTTGTCATACCCTGCTCGTTCCAGCAACAGGGACAACGGCACGCCGGTCCACTCTGACCCGGACAACATGCCGTGAGTGTATTGGACCGTGGGCACCGCAGAGTTGCCCCACTCCAGTGCGGTATTCGCGCCGCATTCCAAAAAGTGCAGTCTCGATACACTGGGCATGCGCATCAATTCTTCCATGGTAAAAACGATCGGCTTTTCCACGAGGCCATTGATCATCAGACGGTGCCGGCGGGGATCTATATCGACCCACCCTTGATGATGGCGCTCAAAGTGCAAACCACTTGGCGTGATCATCCCGAACATGTTTTGCAGCGGCGTGAAGGCCACACTGGCCTGATCTGTTTGGGTCAGTCCCGGACTTTGCCGGCGGATGATATTTTGCTCGTATATCGAGGGCTGCCCATAAGGATTAGCAGCAACGGGCTTCCCCAATGTCCGACTCCACTCGGGAAGGGTCAAGATATCCTGGTCGCTGGCTACCACTGCGCCCGACATGGCGGCCACCGCCGCGCCAAAAGCGCTTTGAAGAAGACCACGTCGCCTGTGATCGACACCATGACGTGATATTGACTCTATGAGATCCGAATCAAGAAAGGATTCAGGTGCCGGTCTGATCTTTCCCTGATCTGGCAAATCGTCACTGCTCATCGCATTAACGTCCCCACTATTGTTTTTGTATCGAGCCCGCAGACCCTGAGTCGACGGACGGGAGTCTTTCGCACCCTGATACTTTTTTTGTTATTCTATACAATTCTAAAGATATAACCAATAGCTTTTAGAGCTAATCGGTGCAGTTGGGCCTGCCAAGATCACATAAGCGCCTCAGTGAAATGGCCCCCTCGACCCGATTGCAACCCAAGAGTAGATTAGCAAAGTTCACTCCTGGAACCCCCGACTGAAGGATATCCCATGGATTCACTGCGAGCACCCGCCCTCACACTGTTTTTGTTCACCGCCAGTTTTCTTGGGTGTGTGGAGACTATCGCGCAGCCCTCGGGCACTCAGGGGGTTGCAGTCCATCTTGACTCAATTGCCCATATCAACCGAGCCATTCGTCAGGTTGAGCGGCTTGTGGATGCCCATCCCGGAACACCGGTGCGACTCATTCTCATCGCCTCCGCGGTGGAACCCGCTCTGGAGGGAGCAATGGATAAAAATGGCGGTTTATACAGTGCTCAGCTAGAGCAGCTTCTTGCCAAAGGCGTTGGAATATTCGCCTGTGAAACCACCCTGACAAGCCTCTCGAAGCGTCCTGAGGAACTTACTTTTGGAGTTGATACGGTTCCCTCTGGCATCGCGGAACTGGCTCGGCTCCAGCTCGAGAGTGAGTATGCTTACCTTAAGCTCTAACAATCGAAGCCGCGTTAGTCTTTGGTCAACATTGGCTTGCTGTGGCGCCCTACTTGCCGCCGTGATCATGCCGATGAACACCGCTCTTGCGGACAGGCTCGTGTATGTGTACTCGCCAGACTGTGGTGCCTGCATGAAATTCGATAAGGAGGTCGGCGCAATTTACGACAAAACGGAAGAATCCACGCAACTCCCCATGATCAAAATAGAACTCGGCCGGTGGCAACAAGGAGATCATCCATTGCGTCAATGTGACACTAAAGACGTGTTTGCAACACCTACCTTTATCCATCTGCAGGACTGTATTGAGGTCGACCGGATCACGGGATACTCCAGCGATGAACTGTTTTGGTTTGCGCTCGAGCGGATGGATAATCGCTCTAAAGAGTACGGTAGTGCGGTCGCAGTAGAGTGAACAGGCAGCCGACTGCCTCAGACGTTGGAATCAAACTCACTCCGCAGGGCCCGGACAAAATCCTCAAGCTCAGCCTCAGGCAGTAAATTGATACCCGCCGCCGCTGGCCGACCGCCGCCGGTCGCGAATTGACGACAAACCGTATCGGCCCCCTCACGGTTCGAAATCGGCGCTCTGACACTGACCAACAGACCGCCGCTTACATCGGTTAAGACGGCGTGTGCTCTCTCCGGGTGCTCATTGGCCAACGCATTGCTGAAAACACCGCTCACCCGCCGCGCCCAGGATGCGGCGGGCAATCGAATCACCGCCACCCTCTCATCAGCAACCACGATTTCGGCTCTTTCGGCTAATTCCATATCCTCTTGGTAGCCACGCCTGAGGGTGGCGATCAACTCCGGATCATTTCGCAAGCAATCGGTAGGAGTGTTGTGAGGTTGTAACCGTCGATATAGATCGGCTGGATGGAAGTGGAGATCCTCCACGTCAGCGCCGTAACCATTGTAATTAATCAGAATCCCAAGCTCCCGCCAACCCGACGTATCCAAAGCAGGATTGAGAGTAGCCTTCAAGCGCTCAGCAGTGCTGTCCAGGTTATCCCCAAAACACCCCACCACGGCCCAGGGTGCTTGAGCACCGGCCAACCGACCGTTTATCAGCGCCGACGTGCATATTTCGGGGGAGGTATTGATGGAGTGGACAAAATTGTCGGCGGTGGGTAATTCACCCGGCGTGTGGTGGTCCGTATAATCGACGATCACCCCGGCGGCTAGCAAACGATCTAGATGGGGTTGGTTTTTTTCGACGGCCACATCCAGCACCGTCACAGTATCGCCTCGTGATGCCTCAACACGCCGAAGGAGTGCTATGTCACGCTTTACCCCGGTAACAAGGGTGCTATCTACTGGTTGGTGACGTCTGAGCTGGATCAGTGCGCAGATACCGTCTGCGTCACCATTAAAAACGTCGATGAAAGCCACGTTACTACCTTTGGAGCATGGTGTTATTCGAGCGACGGTATGGGGCTAGTTCTTCATCCTTTCCTGCGTAGGGAAAGATGCCACGTTTTCCGCGGATGATTGAGCACGAGGACGTTTACCCACGCGGCCTTGCTTGACCCAGATAAAGTCATACCAAGGTTCATGACCCTCGAAGCCCACCACGTAGTCTTTTAGGATTGATGTAACGGCTCCACAATCGACCTGATGACAAGCTTCGATCAATCGATCAGCCGCGATCTCGATTTCCTCCAGCGGCACCGAGGACTCCTCTGCGCGCATGATCATTGGATGACCTGTACCGGTCACCGAGGTACCCAACAGTAACTCTTCGTGTAGTTTTTCGCCTGGGCGCAATCCGATAAAGTCAATATCGATGTGCTCACAGTCGCTCGCCTCGCCCTCGAGCTCATAACCACTTAGCCGAATCATCCGGCGAGCAAGATCAACAATGCGGATGGGCTCTCCCATATCGAGAACAAATACATCACCACCTGTTCCCATCGAGCCCGCCTGCAGAACGAGTTGCGCTGCCTCTCGAATGCTCATGAAGTAACGGGAGACCTCTGGATGCGTGACAGTGACGGGGCCGCCCTGCTCTATTTGCTCGCGGAACAATGGCACAACGGACCCCGAGGATCCGAGCACGTTGCCGAATCTTACGATACAAAATCGGGTAGGAGTCTCTAACTGAGACATGCCTTGCAAAATCAGTTCTGCAAAACGCTTGGAAGCACCCATGACATTTGCTGGTCTTACCGCTTTGTCCGTCGAAATAAGAACAAAGGTATCGACCCCAGCTCGCTGTGCCGCGCGGGCTGCATTCAGGGTTCCTTGCACATTATTGGCAACACCTTCAGCGATATTGTGTTCAACCATGGGTACATGCTTGTAGGCAGCGGCATGGTAAACCGTGTCAACCTTAAACGTGCTGAACAATGCCCTTAAACGCTCCTCATCGCGTACCGTGCCGAGTAGCGTTACCAACGTGGTTCGCAGGCCAAGTTTACTCTGAATAGTGCGAAGCTCACGCTCCACACGGTAAAGCGAAAATTCCGAGGTATCTAGCAGCAACAAATCACTGGGCTCAGATTCGATAATCTGGCGGCACAACTCGGCACCGATTGAGCCTCCTGCTCCCGTAACCATCACCACTTTGCCAGAGATACAACGGTCAATCAGTTCCGGATGCGGGGGCACAGGATCTCTCCCCAACAAGTCGTCTAGATCCACGTCCTGAATCTGATTGACGCTCGCTCGGCCCGCCACCAATTCAGAAATCTTGGGTACGGTTCTTACATGCACGGGCATACCGACCAGAGAGTTGATAATTTCACGCCGTCGCTCGTGTGTGGCCGATGGGACGGCGAGCAGAACCTGAGCAACATCAAATTCCACGATCAAAGACTCGAGCTGATCGGCGGACAACACAGGTCGTCCAGCAATAACGCTGTTAACGACAGACGGATCATCATCGACAAAGGCGACCACCTGGTAGGAGGCACCATGGTTAAGTGCATGCAGCAGCTGACGGCCGGATTCCCCGGCGCCATAAATAATGACTCGTCTTGCGTCGCGCCCCAGAGAGGCCTGATGCCAGGTTCGCATCATCATGCGGGTCGCACCTGAGCCAACGAACAGAATCAACCAGAACAGAATGGGAGCTGAAGCTGAAAAGTCCAGATCGGCGAAGTGCACCAACGCCACAAGGCTGAGAGCGGAAAGGGTAACTGCCCGAGCAAGATCCCAAACCGCCTGCTGCCCCATGTGGCGAATAAGCGACCGATAGAGACCCAGAAAAATGAACGAAATGGCGGTGGCGAACAACAAGGCACCCAACACCACAAACTCGATCAGCTCAACGGGACCGCGGCCTCTGCCACCCGTAATTAACAGCGCGCCGTAAACAGCGAACAAGGCAACGGTCAGGTCAAGCGCCAGAAGTGACGCAAACCTTGCATTTCCCCCGGTTGATTTCCGGGCCAGCAACGTCGGGAGACTGAAGAACCTATTAGACCGCTCGAGGCGAGCTACGATCTTTTCAACCATGATGCCTTCCTGGGCAATAACACTCTTATTCGGTAGACGTGCCCCATCGGGCGTCTACCAGTCTACGCTCTCCGCCTCACGTATACCAACAGGGCCATCGGCGGAATTGTGGCCAATATTACCGCGATAATTCGGGAATAAACGCCGCTCAAGGACAACATTGCCAGTGGAAAGAGCCAGCAAAGGTGTAGTAGGAGTAATCCCAGATTGACAACAAGGGCACTCCCGGTGATTCGGGTCAGACGCTGATAAGCATGATCACGATGAGCCACATGAGGGGCCTGCCCTCCAGTCACTCTGATACCCAACGTCACCGTCGCGTCCACCAAAAAAGGCATCATGAAAATCAACCAGACCCAGCCAAGAGAAAAATCCATCAAGGTGACCCTTACCCCTAGTGCAGCAAGCAAAAACCCCAGACAAATAGCCCCAGCATCTCCCATGAATACTGAAGCAGGGGGCCAGTTAAAAAACACAATAGGGAAACAAGAAAAAATCAATAAGAGAAGAATATTGATTAAACCCGAGCTTTGGGGCGCGTCAGTGATAGAGAGAATCGCCGCCAGCCCCACAAACACCAGCAATGCCTGAGTAATCGCAAAGCCGTCGATACCATCCATGAAATTAAACAGATTGATTGTCCAAACAAAGGCAAAAAGGATAAGGATATTAAGCCAAAGAGAACCACTCCCAATTTCTGAGTAAAGGAAAAGACCCGCCGCTATAAAATAAAGTAGTAGCCTCAGTCCACTTTGCAGCTCAAACCGATCATCAAGAATGCCTATCACTGCCAAGCCAGCCACTAGAGAGGCCGTTAAATTGATACTGGCAAAACCATTTTTCACCAGCTCTGGAAAAAATAAAAAACTGAGGATGAGCACAGCAATGACGACGACCCCCGCCCCTACCGGCACGGGCACAACATGCTCGCTGCGCGCCTCTGGCCTATCGACCAACCCCAATGCTGGCGCCCCCCGACGGAAAAGCCAAAGGCCTAGCAGGCTGATAAAAAAAGCGGCGCCGAGCGCTTGATAAAGCATCATTGACTCACCGATCTTTCAGCCAGCAAGGTCTCCAAAGTCCACTCCGGCCTCCAGCCGTCAATAGCTGGCCGCGGCCCAGTCCAGCCCCCCAAGCTTAAAGATCGCCAAGTTGCCCCAAAAGGCTTACCCCGGAGCACGTCACGGCAGACGCCCCCAAATCGCCACAAACCTGCGGGAGCCATTATTGGTGTGCGCCCCCCCAATGCAGATCCTATCCGTTTAGACGAATAACACTCTCCATCGGTCACAGCGAAGCGAGAGGTCTTCTCATCGAGTTTACCTTCCTTTGCCGCCAGTACAGTGAGCAGTGATACCAGATCAGGGCGAGAAACCATCCCCCTCACACCAACCGCAGGGAGACCTACTGGCAGTCGATGAGCTATCGAAGCCAGTATCGCCAGGTTGCCTGTAAGTTCGTGGTCGTAAACGAGTCCGGGGCGGCAGATCGACAACTCACAGGCACTATATCTCAGCAACTGATCAAGACCTTGCTCAGCCTTCCACTTGGAAACCACATAGGGTGTATCTGGTCGGGGCAGTGCACTCGCGGCTGTGCTTCCTTGATAACCAGCTGCAGGTACGACGTTTAAGGAACTCAAAAAAATAAAGCGCTTGACTCCAACGGTCAACGCGGCGTCTGCGAGCGCTATTGTTGCCCTGTAGTTGATCTGTTCGTAGTCCTCCGGTAGGGCATCATTATGGGCCAATCCCCCGCAGTGAATCACCGTGGAGAGTCCCTCCAGCGCAGATCGATAGCCCGATGACGCCATAAAATCGAGATCTCTACTCGCGTCAGCTCGACCCAGCGTCACGACCTCGTAATCCCGCGCTATCAGGGCTTTCGTAAGTGCACGCCCTATATAACCCGAGGCGCCGGTAACACCAATCACCGGCGCCCCAGAAACCACGTTGAAGACCTAATCGAGGGTAATTTGGCTCCGGTTGTCGTCAATGATTTTCTCACCAATTCCTTTTACCTCCGCCAACTCGTCAATCGACTCGAACGGCCCGAACGCCTGCCGATACTCCACGATTCGGTAGGCTTTCGCCAATCCAACACCCTGAAGACCCGCTGAAAGCACCTCTGCGGAATCAGTGTTTATGTTAACAGTTTCATCAGCCATCAAAGAGGCACTTGCGCCCAATAATGAACATAGCATTGCAAGGCTGATAAAGGTTTTCTTGATTGTGCGATGAAGTGAAGTCCCGACTGAAAGTCGTGACGCTGCCGATGTATTTAGGCTATCAAAACTAGGTGCTATCACCATTTTATGTTCTCCTGTTCAGATTGCTGAGCCTTAATTGACTCTACCCGACTGTAGATTAACGAACGGCTGGAGAACTCATCCGCGGACAAATTAGATTTCAGTCAGCTTCAATAGACGAACGTATGTGCTCAAGTGCGCCAGCTGGGTCAGGCGCTGCAGTGATAGGCCGTCCTACCACCAAATAATTTGCACCGGCTGCCAAGGCATCACTCGGTGACAACACGCGACGCTGATCGCCCACATTGTTTTCAGGGAGTCTTATACCCGGCGTCACCAAATTGAAGTCTGGCCCCAAGCGAGCGCGCAATTGCTGTGCTTCCTGTGCCGAACAAACAACACCGTCCATTCCCGCCTGCTGCGCTAACTCGGCCAGTAGGAGGACTCGCTCCATGGGCGAAGCAGGGGTCCCAGTCTCAAGCAGATCTTCAGAAGCCATACTGGTCAGCACGGTTACCGCGATAAGCTTCGGTGGGTTAGAAAGTTTAGCGAGGGCATCGCGGGCTGCCACCATCATCCTGCTCCCACCCGATGCATGGACATTGACCATCCACGCCCCTTGCTCAGCTGCTGCGACACACGCATTGGCAACTGTATTGGGAATGTCGTGGAACTTGAGATCCAAAAATACATCGAATCCTCGAGCGCCAAGCGCCTTCAGTATTGCGGGACCCTCCCGCGTAAAAAGCTGTTTACCCACCTTGACTCGGCAGGTGTCAGGATCCAACAAATCAACCAAATCCAGTGCTTCAGTCGCGGTATCAAAATCCAAAGCAACTATCAGCGGGCCCTTCGTATCGACCATTCAAAAAACATCCTCAACAACGCGCTTACACATAGTCCGCCTCTCGCGTGATACTGAGGTCTTTTATGGTTCCCCAGTGCTTACACCCCGGACAATGCCAATGGAGACTTTGACCACGAAAACCGCAGTGTCCGCATCGGTACCTCGAGCGGCCAGCCACCAACTTGTTAATTGTCGCCAATTCGAGAGCCTCGTCCTCACCCACTTCGCTCTGGCTATGCAATTTCATCAAGAGCGCGAGTCCACGAAGAGAGGGCCTACTCTCGAGATTATCCCGCAAAAAAAGTTTCGCGGCGTCAGATCCATTGCACACATGAAGCTCTTCGGCAATTGATAGCACCAATGAGTTATTGGGTGCCCGCTTAAAACTCTCTTTGAGATACATAAGCAACTCGCCTCTTCGATTAGCTGCCATATAGGCATCGCGAAGCAAATTCACGCTTTCCGCCACATAGTCCGAATCTTGCTGCGCGAGCGACTGCAAAACCTTAATCGCTCTGTCAGGATTTCCTGCCTTTACCTCCAGTGAACCAAGAGTCATCGTCGCTCTGACACAAGCACTGTCATAGCGCAGTGCCTGCTCCAAGAAACCCCTGCCCGACTGGAAATCAGCTCGGTCAATCATCTCTTCGGCCTTTTCACAGCAGTAATGAGACAGCAGGGCGGGTACAGACTGTCCTACCTCATCGGCATCGCCCGTTCTAGCCCTCAATAAACTGCGTTTGGGGAGCAACTCTGAGGCCACCTCGAGTGCCTTATCCCAGTCTCGTTGCGCCTCATAAATTTCTAATAGGTGACGCTGAGCGACCCGTTTATGCGCACCAGACTCCGTCACTAAATCTTTAAGTAAACGCTCAGAGCGGTCAAGCAAGCCGGCGGATATATAGTCCCGTGCCAACTCTAAATGTGAAAGGTGAAGCTGAGCTACCGGCAGACTAGGCCTGGCCAATAAATTCTGGTGGACTTTTATGGCGCGCTCCACCTCTCCGCGCCGGCGAAGGATATTACCCAGAGCAATATGGGTGTCGAAAGTTTCCGCATTTACTTCCAGTGCCTTGGTAAATGCGTCAATGGCGCTGTCCTGACTGCCGTCGAGTAAAAAATTCAGGCCTCGGTAATATTGGGAAGGGGGCGTGGAGTGAAAATCCCAAAGACCCCCTTTGGTAGTTGCCGAGCGTCTACCAAGCCACCACCCGAGACCTATCGCTATCGTCAATATCCCAAGAAGCAATAAATCATTCACTACTGGTTATACCCGCGCGGCGAAGTTTCTCCAGCTCCATCTGAAGTCGCGAATTTTCCCTCTGCTGCTTGAGCATTGCCGCCTTCTGCCTCCACACCAGGCCAGTGGAAGCGACAAGACCCAGAGTGAGGCCAATGCCAAGCATAAACAACAACCAGAGGGACACAGGACGTGCCGGCAGTTCAATAAATAACAGGTCCAAGGAGACAGAGGCCGTGTTTTGAATTGAAAAAAGAGCGCCTGCAATGATGGCAAGCAAAAGAACGATTCCAACCAGAAGGGATCGTAAAATTCGCACGGTTAAAAACCGGTCTTCAAGGACCGATTTACTCGCTCGCGAAGTTCTTTTCCCGGCTTAAAGTGCGGCACGTGCTTCCCCTCGAGGTCAACCGCATCACCCGTCTTTGGATTTCTACCCCGGCGTGGCTCTCTGTAGTGCAAGGAAAAACTGCCAAAGCCCCGGATCTCGATCCTCTCTCCAGCGGCAAGCGTCTCAGCCATATGGTCAATGATTAGCTTCACGGCTAGCTCAACATCTTTGGCGCTGAGCTGATCCTGTCGGGACGCCATTAGCTCGATAAGTTCGCTTCGGGTCATGGGATATCTTGGTTACTCCTCAGGTCCCCTATTTTCCACAGCTGGCGCCGGGTTGCAACTCATTAATTTAAAAGGCTTTTTAAAAAAAAGGCCCGCAAAGCGGGCCTCTTGATCGCACGACTTAAAGGGTTCACTGCCCGTCCATCTGCGCCTTGATCAGGTCACCGATAGTGCCCGGTGACGCTGCCTCATCCTGCTGCTTGAGCGACTCGACAGCTTCCTTCTCGTCATCAACGTCTTTTGCCTTGATCGACAAGCCCAAAGACCGGTTTTTTCTGTCGACAATGGTAATCTTGGCTTCAACCGAATCGCCTACGTTCAGCACAGACCGTGCGTCTTCTACACGATCCTGACTGATATCAGCAGCCTTCAGATAACCCTCGACCTCATCACCCAGTTTGATGGTCGCGCCCTTGGCGTCCACCTCTGTGACAGTGCCAGTGACGATGGCGCCTTTGTCATTCTCGCTAACGTATAGACTAAAGCCATCTTCTTCCATCTGCTTCACACCGAGGGAGATACGCTCGCGCTCGGGATCGATTGACAGAATAACGGTTTCGATCTCATCGCCCTTCTTGTAGTTGCGAACCGCTTCCTCACCAGTCTCATTCCAGCTGATATCACTCAAATGAACCAGACCGTCGATGTTGCCATCGAGACCAATGAAAATACCAAAATCGGTTATGGACTTGATGGTTCCCGATATTCGATCACCCTTGGCATGGTCGGCGGCAAACGCGTCCCATGGATTCTGGGTGCACTGCTTGATGCCCAGCGAAATTCGACGTCGCTCTTCATCAATATCAAGGACCATAACCTCGACTTCATCACCCAACTGTACGATCTTGGAGGGATGAACATTCTTGTTGGTCCAATCCATTTCGGATACGTGCACGAGACCTTCGACGCCTTCCTCAATTTCCGCGAAGCAACCGTAATCAGTGAGGTTGGTCACACGAGCATTGACTCGACTACCTTCGGGATAGCGATTTGTGATCTCCACCCAAGGATCTTCACCCAGTTGCTTCAGACCAAGTGATACCCTGTTGCGCTCACGATCGAACTTCAGGATTTTTACATCCATCTCTTGGCCAACTTCGACGATCTCACTGGGGTGCTTGATGCGCTTCCACGCCATATCAGTGATGTGAAGGAGACCGTCAACCCCACCGAGATCAACGAAGGCACCGTAGTCGGTGAGATTTTTGACCACTCCTTTAACCGACATACCTTCTTGGAGATTCTGGAGCAGCTCTTCTCGCTCCTGACTGTTAGCGGCTTCCATGACTGCTCGTCGTGAAACAACAACGTTATTCCGCTTCTGATCGAGCTTGATAACCTTGAAGTCGAGCTCCTTTCCCTCAAGGTGAGTGGTTTCACGAATGGGTCGCACGTCAATCAGCGATCCAGGAAGGAACGCGCGGATGGAATCGATATCCACCGTGAATCCGCCCTTAACCTTGCCATTGATAACACCTGCCACGACTTCTTCAGCGACGTGCGCAGCCTCGAGACGCTTCCACGCCTCCGCGCGCTTGGCTTTTTCACGGGACAGCTTGGTTTCACCGAAACCGTCTTCGACGGTCTCCAGCGCCACCTGCACTTCATCGCCAACGTTGAGCGTGCACTCTCCGTTTGCGTTTATGAATTGATCGAGGGGAATCACACCTTCTGACTTTAGACCGGCGTGAACCGTCACCCACTCGTTGTCGATGTCAATGACGACACCCGTAACAATAGAGCCGGGCTCCATATCGACGGTTTTCAGACTTTCTTCAAATAATTCGGCGAAGGATTCGCTCATAGGATTTACCTGTGGTTGCGGCGGCTGCGTCACGCCTAAGCCGGTATCCAGACTCACCGGGTCAATAAATTTTGCGGATTCCGAGGTGTCTGGCCGTTAACCGGATACCCGCCCTAATATTCCCCTGTCGGCAGCAAGAGCTGTCACGCGCTCAAGAACCTCGTCGATTGTCAGCGAGGTGCTGTCAACCAAAACGGCGTCCTTGGCGGCAACCAGTGGCGACGCCGAGCGAGTCGAATCTCTCGCGTCCCGCTCCCTGATGCCTTCCAGAAGGCGCGGCAGGCTAACACTTTCACCCTTTGCAAGCAACTGGGAATATCGCCGTTCGGCACGGGCCTCAACACTCGCGGTGAGAAAGATTTTTAAGGGGGAATCGGGGAAAACCTGGGTACCCATATCCCGCCCATCGGCAACTAGGCCCGGGGGCCGAGCCCACTCCCGTTGGCGCTCCAAAAGCGCCGCTCTCACCCTAGGTAACACCGCGACAGATGATGCACCTTTGCTACCCAGTTCCGAGCGGATATCGGCAGTAACGTCCACCCCTCCCAGCTTAACAACCACCTCATCGCCGACTACATCAAATTCAGCCTCCAATGAACGGGCAACTACCGCCACTGCTGCCTCTTCATCCCAGGCGACGCCGGCGTCAAGACAGGCTTTGCCAACCAGTCGATATAGCGCTCCGCTATCGAGTAAGTGCCACCCCAGCTGCCTTGCAAGCCGCACTGCCAAAGTCCCCTTTCCGGCGCCACTCGGGCCATCGATGCAAATAACCGGAACTCCATCCATTACTGGTAGTCCAGCTTCAGACCAACGCCGTTGGCGAGCTCTGCAAATCCGGGAAAAGAGGTGGCAACGTGATCACAATCCAAAATGCTGATTGGACCTGTCGACCGAAGGGACGCGATGGCGAAACTCATCGCAATTCTGTGGTCATCGAACGTTTCAACTGTCGCTGTACCCATCGAACCCCCTTCTATCACAATGCCATCGGGTGTCGGATGATTGACGATACCAAGATCGGTAAGGCCTTTTGCCATGGAGGCGATACGATCGCTTTCCTTGACTCGAAGTTCTTCAGCCCCCGACAGTACCGTGGTGCCTTCAGCACATGCGGCTGCGATAAACAGCGCGGGAAACTCATCGATAGCAAGCGGTACAAACTCTTCTGGAATATTGATACCTTTTAAAGGCGCATGCCGCACACGCAAATCCGCAACCGGTTCACCGCCCACTTCTCTTGGATCGATGATCTCGATATCGGCACCCATCAACTGGAGGATGTTTAAGACACCCGTGCGAGTCGGGTTCATTCCCACGTGCTTCAAAAGTAGATCGGAGCCGGGCGCAATGCTCGCGCCTACGAGAAAAAACGCGGCTGAAGATATATCCGCCGGGATGTCTATGTCGGCCGCTTGCAAGCAACCTCCGCCTTCAACAGAAATAACACCGGCCGTATATTCAACGGTGTAACCGAAGCCTCGCAACATGCGTTCGGTATGATCACGGGTTGGTCCGGGCTCAGTTACAGAGGTTTTGCCATCAGCTATTAATCCAGCGAGCAGAACACAGGATTTTACCTGGGCACTGGCTATTGGCAGATCGTAGTGAATTCCTGTCAGCGTCCTGCCTCCCTTGATGTGTAAAGGCGGTCGCCCCTCCTCGGCACTACTTATGGAGGCACCCATTTTTTCCAGGGGAGTGATGACTCGCCCCATGGGCCTCTTCATCAGGGACCCATCACCTACCAGGGTGGAGTCGAAGGTCTGGCCAGCCAACAGACCACTCAGCAACCGCATGCTGGTACCAGAGTTCCCCATATCCAGCGGTCCCTCAGGTGCCCGCAGGCCACGGAGCCCTACCCCATGGATAGTGAGCTCACCGTTGGTCGGGCCCTCAATCCGGACACCCATGGCCCGAAACGCCGCCACCGTTGCCAACGCATCCTCGCCTTCCAAAAATCCGTGGACTCGCGTGACACCTTCGGCGAGGGATCCCAGCATCACCGAGCGGTGGGACATTGACTTGTCGCCCGGAACCCGTATTTCACCAGTGAGCGCGCCGGCAGGCTGTGCAAGAAATTTCACGATAGCTAATCCTTCAACGGCGCTATGAAACCGAGTCGTCGGTCACGGAGGAAAGGTCTGTGAGGGGGTTTAAAATAGCATCATGGCTCCGCCTAAACTCTCTGCAGGTTGTAAAGTAAGCCTCCAAGGCGGATCCGTCCTCAGCATCTATATCCCGCTTCAACGTGGCGATCTCGGCTTCGACGCGAGTAAGTGCGTCAACCAATGCCACTCGATTGGTGAGCGCTACGTCTCGCCACATCAAAGCATCCGATCCAGCAATTCGGGTCATGTCTCTGAGAGCGCCACCACCATGTCGCATCGCATCAAGTGGGTCTACCGCCAGAGCCTTTGTAAGCGCGTAAGCGATCATATGGGGAGAGTGACTGCTGGCGGCTAGCGCAGCATCGTGATCGGCCACACTCATCAATGTGATGCGAGACCCAGCCGCTTGCCACATAGCCGATACCACCTCTATAGCCTGAGGATCAGTGTCTTCATTTGGGGTGAGAATCACTTCCCTCCCCTGAAACAATCTGACCTGAGCTGAGTCAACGCCACTGTGCTCAGATCCGGCAATCGGATGTCCGGGCACAAATCGCGAATAGTTAAAACCGGCACGATCAATCACCCAGCCTTTAATGCTCGCCATGTCGGTCACCACAGGACGCTGATCACGAGCATCAAGCTTAGGCAAAACGGTAGCCAGAAGATCACCCGATGCCATCGGCGGCGCACCGATAACAATGACATCTGCAGATTGAATTGCCTCGTCAAGATCTAGGGTGTAGCCGTCGATAATCCCCAGCTCCTGTCCGCGCTGCAAACTAGGTTCTCGCGGCCCCCACGCAGACAGCGATCCTTGCCAGCCTGCAGCACGAAGGGCCAGCGCCAGTGATCCCGAGATTAACCCCAAGCCAAGAAAAACAACCGAATTTGCGGAAAAGCGCACCATATTTCCAGCGCCCTAGAGAGGCGCACACGGATAAGAGCCGAGGCGCTTCAGCATGATGGACTGTTCCTCAAGCTCTTCCATGATGCGAGCCACCACCGCCTCCTCAAGATGCCCCTCAAACTCGATGAAGAACACGTAGGTCCACTTCTCTGTTTTGGACGGACGGCTATCGATCCGCGTCAGGCTGATCCCCGCTTCCTCAAACGGCCGGAGTAAACTCAGCAACGCGCCCGGGCGATTTCGACTGGCAATGAGCACCGAGGTTTTATCATTTCCACTCGGTGGCACGAATTCGTTACCCAACACAAGAAACCGAGTCGTGTTGCTCGCATAGTCTTGTATCGAGATGGAGCGACGAACGAGGGCATACATTTCGGTAGCCAGATCACCAGCGATGGCAGCCACCCCGACTTCCTCACTGGCTAAACGAGCTGCTTCTCCGTTACTCGAGACTTCCTTGCGGGGTACCGAAGGCAAATTTGCGTCCAACCAACTGCGACACTGGGCCAAAGCCTGCGGGTGTCCAGCCACATAAGATATATCGCCCGATTCGGTTTTTTCTCCCACGAAAAGATGATGAATAACAGGCAACTCGATCTCACCGACTATTCTGACCGGGGATTCGAGAAAGCAGTCAAGCGTTTCGCCGACCATTCCCTCGGTGGAGTTCTCCACCGGCACGATGCCAAAATCACAGCGCCGCTCTTCGATTTGTCGGAATACTTTTGCAATAGAACTATGGGGTTCCTGAATAGCCGACTGACCAAAATGCTTCCGTGCGGCGGCCTGGGTATAGGTCCCGGGCGGTCCAAGGTAGGCTACGGTTAAAGGCTGCTCGAGAGCAAGGCAACTCGACATGATCTCACGGAAAATTCGCGCCATGTACTCGGCAGGCAACGGACCGGGATTACGCTCCTGAATCGCCCGGAGTACCTGCGCCTCTCTCTCAGGTCGATAAAAAATAGGGGCCTCCTCGCTGTCGCCTCGTGAGGCCTCCAGCTTGACGCTCGCGACCTCCTGAGCACACCGTGCCCGCTCGCTGATCAGCTCTAAAAGCTGGGTATCGAGTGCATCAATCTTGGCTCGTATAGCGCTGAGTTGCTCGTCAGTGGCCATAAATCACCCGTGGCGGCCTTCAAAATCCTGCATGAAGTCACACAGTGCATGAACCGAGCTCTCGGGCACCGCGTTGTAGATGCTTGCGCGCATCCCACCGACAGAGCGGTGCCCTTTTAAATTAAGCAGGCCCGCCTCCTCTGCCTCAGCAAGAAAGATACTGTCGAGGGAGTCATCTGCGAGCGTGAAGGGGACGTTCATCAAGGACCGACAGCTAGGCTCTATCGGATTACCATAAAAAGATGATTCATCAATCAACGTGTAAAGCATCGTCGCTTTTCGTTGGTTGATCGCTGCCATTGCCTCAAGACCGCCCAAATTTTCCAACCATTCAAAAACCAGACCCGCCAGGTAAATCGCAAATGTTGGAGGGGTGTTGTACATCGATTGATTGGACTCTGCGACGGCCCAATTCAATGTTGCGGGACAACTTTCAGATGCACCACCCAGCAACTCTCTCCTGACAATAACAAGCGCTAAACCCGCGGGGCCTATGTTTTTCTGGGCACCCGCATAAATTACACCAAAGCGGTTCACATCGAGCGGCCTCGAGAGCAATGTCGACGACATGTCAGCAACAAGAGGGGCAGTCGCTTCAGGGATCCAGGGAAACTCAAGACCACCAATAGTCTCATTGGGGCAGTAATGCAGAAAGGCGGCGTCAGGATTTAGCACCCAGCTATCAAAAGCGGGGACCGAGCTATAATTATCATTGGCGCTGGAAGCCGCGACAGACGTGTTTACAAATCGGCCTCCCTCTGCCAACGCTTTTTTTGACCATTGCCCTGTGACTACATAGTCCGCGGCTCGGGATTGAGAACCCAGATTCTGGGGAATGGCGGCAAACTGCTGGCTCGCGCCACCCTGCAAAAACAGTACCGCGTAATCTTCACTGATGGCAAGCAGGCGACGGAGCCGAGTTTCCGCCAACTCAATGACCGATTGGAATTCAGCACTGCGGTGGCTTAATTCCATGATTGAGGCGCCGGCGTCTCGCCACTCTAGCAGCTCAGACTGGGCCTGTGTTAAGACCGATTCGGGTAGTGCCGCTGGACCTGCACAAAAATTATGCTTTCGCGCCAAAACTCAATCCCCTGCACCCGACTCTTCTTCCGCTGCATCCGATCCAGTCGCTTGAGCAAGAGCCGTTTCTTCGGCGGCGTCATCGTCTTCGGCTATACGACTGATGCGGACAAGCTTCTCGTCTTCCCGGGTTCTGATCACCCGAACACCCTGTGTATTTCTGCCCAGCACCGAAATTTCCTCTACCCGGGTGCGGACGGCAGTTCCCTGATCGGAAATCAGCATAATCTCATCGCCCTCGAACACCTGGGTGGCACCGACCAACGCGCCATTTCGTTCGCTAGTGGACATCGCAATGACACCCTTGGTCCCGCGGCCTTTGATCGGAAACTCAGTGGTTTCCGTGCGCTTACCATAGCCATTCTCACTTACCGTGAGGATTCTGCTTTCCGCTCTGGGCACAATCAATGAAATCAATCGCTGCCCTTCGCCCAGATTTATTCCCTTCACACCCCGTGCGGTTCGCCCCATCGCCCTGACATTGGACTCGGCAAACCGAACAGCTTTCCCTTCGCTTGAGAACAGCATAATGTCGCAGTTACCGTCGGTTACCGCGGTGCCGACCAGCCAATCATCCTCGGTCAACTCGATAGCACGAAGCCCCACGCTTCGCTGCCGAGCAAATTGAGCGATATCGGTTTTTTTAACGGTGCCTCGGGCCGTTGCCATGAAGATGTAGTGGCCTTCTTCGTAACCCTCAATAGGAAGTATCGAAGTTATTCGCTCACCTTCATCGAGAGGAAGCAAATTCACCATAGGGCGCCCGCGTGAATTTCTGCTAGCCAACGGTATGTGGAAGACCTTTAACCAATACACCTTGCCGAAGTCTGAAAAACACAGAATAGTGGCGTGGGTGCTAGCAATCAGCAGGTGCTCAACAAAATCCTCGTCTTTCACGGCAGTCGCCGAACGACCTGTGCCGCCCCGCCGCTGCGCCTGATAGTCTGATAAGGACTGAGTTTTTGCATAACCCTTGTTTGAAATAGTGACCACACGATCCTCTTCAGTGATCAAATCCTCTACTTTCAAGTCGTGGGGAGAGTCTGTAATTTCAGTGAGTCGATCGTCGCCAAACTCCTCGACAAGCTCTTTGAGTTCGTCCCGAATGACCTGTCTTAATCGATCGGGGTCCCGAAGAATTTCGAGGTAGTCCGCGATTTCAACGAGCTTATCCGAGTATTCCTGAAGCAGCTTTTCGTGCTCCAGCCCGGTCAATCGATGCAGTCTCAGCTCTAAAATTGCCTGAGCTTGGGCCGGCGACAAATGATAGGCCCCTTCTCTCAAGCCGAAGCGATCCTCCAAATCATCCGGACGACAGGCATCATCCCCCGCCCGCTCCAACATTGTCAGCACATCGCCCGGCGCCCAAGGCGTTGCAATCAAACCCTCTTTTGCATCCGCTGGGGTTGGAGAAGTTTTTATCAGCTCAATGACTGCGTCGATATTGGCCAAGGCAATCGCCAGACCCTCAAGTACATGACCGCGTTCTCTCGCCTTGCGAAGCAGGTAGACAGTCCGTCGAGTAACCACTTCTCGCCGATGGCGAATAAACGCCTCGATCATATCCCGAAGGTTCAACGTCTTGGGCTGCCCGTCAACCAATGCCACCATGTTGATGCCCACCACGGATTGCAGCTGGGTTTGGGCATAAAGGTTGTTGAGAACCACATCGCCGACTTCGCCACGGCGTAACTCAATGACGACTCGGAGGCCGTCTTTGTCGGACTCATCGCGCAGCTCCGTAATCCCCTCAATCTTCTTTTCTTTAACCAGCTCAGCGATCCGCTCAATTAATCTGGCCTTATTCAACTGGTAAGGAATTTCATGAATGATGATGGTGTCCTTGCCCTTGGACTCATCAGTCACCACTTCCGCACGAGCCCGGACATAAATCCGCCCTCGCCCAGTACGATAAGCCTGAACAATGCCAGCCCGTCCGTTGATAATGGCACCCGTTGGAAAATCCGGCCCAGGAATAAATTCCATCAAACCATCCACGGAGATTTCCGGGTTATCCAGGAACGCGATACAGCCGGCAACCACTTCCCGCATGTTGTGTGGCGGGATGTTGGTTGCCATACCAACCGCAATGCCCGCCGATCCGTTAATAAGCAAGTTGGGAGCCCGAGTGGGCAACACCACCGGAATTTTTTCCGTGCCGTCGTAGTTGTCGACGAAGTCAACGGTTTCCTTGTCGAGATCAGCCAACAACGCGTGAGCGAGCTTGCTCATCCTGATTTCGGTGTAGCGCATTGCCGCGGCGGAATCTCCGTCGATCGAACCGAAATTGCCCTGACCGTCTACAAGGGTGTAACGAAGCGAAAATTCCTGGGCCATCCGGACAATCGTGTCGTAGACCGCTGAATCACCGTGAGGATGGTACTTACCAATGACATCACCAACCACCCGGGCTGATTTTTTATATGCCTTGTTCCAGTCATTGTTGAGCTCGTTCATCGCGAACAAAACCCGCCGGTGAACCGGCTTAAGACCGTCTCTCACGTCGGGCAGTGCTCGGCCAACGATGACGCTCATGGCGTAGTCCATGTAGGACTGTTTCAGCTCATCCTCGATGTTGACGGGGAGAACTTCTTGGGCGATTTCCTTGGGTGTATCTGCCATTCGGCCTACTTCTCGGAGGGGATTAATTAAGGGATCTGGATATGGCGAAATGGTAACAAAATCAGGGCATTCACGCCATCAAAACAAGCCCGCCGAGTCACGGAGTTCGCGACCGGCTATACTCTCAACCATGAGTAAAATACGACCCCCAGCAACGGCGGATCTTGTTGTACATCCAGACTGGATTGTCCCCGTCGTCCCTCGTGAAAAAGTCCTAACAGACCACAGTATTGTGGTCAGCGACGGGCGCATTTCAGGATTTTTTGAGCGAGAAATAGCCCTGACCATTGATAGCGCCGACCACTGCCACCTGACGGGGCAGGCGCTTCTGCCTGGATTTATTAATGCCCACGGGCATAGTGCAATGAGTCTGTTTCGCGGCTTTGCCGACGACTATCCCCTGATGGATTGGCTTAATGAGCATATCTGGCCCGCTGAGGCCTCACTGGTTTCGGAGGAATTTGTCCGAGATGGAACAAATCTCGCTCTCATAGATTTGCTTCTCGGAGGAACCACCACATTCAGCGATCAATACTTCTTTCCTGACATAACGGCGCAATGTATCGATACAGTGGGCCTGAGAGCCCAGCTCGTTTTTCCTGTCATAAGCGTTGAAACCGCATGGGCCCGGAGCAGCGAAGAGTGCCTTCAAAAAGGGCTGGCGCTTCGTGACAACCTGCGTGGACATCCCCGCATCGATGTTGGCTTTGGCGCCCATTCCACTTACAGCGTTGACAAGGACGCCCTGAAAAATATCGCGACTCTGGCCCATGAATTGGATGCAATCGTTCAGATCCACCTACACGAAACTCAGGGCGAGGTTGAGGCGTCTCTCGAGCAATGCGGAGACCGGCCCATTGACATTTTGGCTCAAGTGGGAATGCTTGGCCCAAAAACGCAATGTGTGCATATGACAGCCCTTTCCAGGGGGGACTTTGCCTTACTTAAAGAAACCAACTCCCACGTTGTGCACTGCCCCCGCTCCAACATGAAAATTGCCTCGGGTATCTGTCCTACACAGCGCTTGCTTGACCATGGCATCAACGTCGCTTTGGGCACTGACGGAGCTGCCAGCAACAACCGGCTTAACATGCTTGCCGAATTGCAGTCAGCAGCTCTCGTTGCCAAACTCGAGTCCGCACAGGCTACTGCGCTCCCCGCCATGGCTGCACTTGAGCTGGCCACTATTAATGGCGCACAAGCTCTAGGGATGGAGCGAGCTATAGGCTCTCTTGAAATTGGCAAAGACGCCGATATGATTGCGATCGATTTGCGAGAACCTCACACACAGCCCCTGAATAATGTGATCTCCCAACTGGTCTACTCCACGGCCGGGCACGAAGTGACCCACAGCTGGGTGCAAGGCAGGCCATTGGTAAAAGATCGAGAAGTCATCGGTCTAGACGTTGCCAACGTAGTCGAAAGGGCAAAGCACTGGTCAACCCAATTAGCATCGCTTGGATGAAAGGACGCAGAGGATGACGGAAACCCAAAACGTGGACCCGGCCGAGATTGCCAAATTCGAGGCGTTGGCTTCCCGTTGGTGGGATCCCAGCAGCGAATTTCGTCCCCTGCATGACATCAATCCACTTCGGGCCGATTGGATAGATACCCTCTCACCCGTGGCCAACTGTCAGCTGGTTGACATTGGCTGCGGCGGGGGCCTTCTTACCGAAGCGATGGCCTGGCGTGGTGCCAAAGCGACGGGGGTAGACATGGGAGAAGCCCCTCTGGCGGTAGCCCGAATTCATCAACTCGAGAGCCAACTCGACATTCGGTATTTGCAGACGACAGCAGAAGCATTGGCGGCTGACGAGGCCGAATCCTTTGACGTCGTCACCTGCCTTGAAATGTTGGAGCACGTGCCCGACCCCGGGTCTGTCATACAGGCATGTGCCGATCTCGCCAAGCCGGGAGCAAACCTGTACTTCTCCACCATTAATCGCAATCCCAAGGCATTTTTATTCGCAATCTTGGGAGCCGAATACATGCTCAATCTCCTACCCAAAGGAACCCACGAGTACGGAAAGTTTATCCGGCCCTCGGAAATGGCGCGTTGGATTCGCGCAGCCGGCCTGATATCTCAGGAGATGACTGGACTGACCTATAACCCCCTCACGAAACGCTACAAACTGGTTCGCGAGGACGTGTCGGTCAATTACATGATCAGAGCAACCAAGCCGGACTGAATACCGGGCAAAGATCGAATATGACCCTCTCTGCCGAAGCATCATTGGACGCCGTTATTTTTGACCTGGACGGGACCCTGGTAGATACGGCACCCGAGTTCATCAGCGTTATACAGGGACTGCGCAAGCGTCACGAGTTACCGCTACTCCGGGAGGAGACTATTCGACAAACGGTGACTAACGGTGCCGCCGCTCTAGTCTCGCTCGCACTGGGGATTACCAACGAAAACTCCGAATTTGAACATCACCGGGAGCAATTCCTCCTCGAGTATGAGCGAGCGCTTGGAAAGGAGGCCGTCGTTTACCCGGGGCTACGGGAACTCATTAATAGACTGGGAGAGAAGCAGATTCCCTGGGGCGTAGCCACCAACAAATTTCGACGCTACGCCGAACCGCTGATGACGGCGCTGAATTTTTCTCCTGCCGCACAATGTTTAATCACGCCTACCGAGGTCACCCATCCCAAACCAGATCCCGAATCTGTCTTGCTGAGCTGTGAAAACTTGGGCGGGCACCCTTCACGATGCGTTTACGTTGGGGATCACAAGCGGGATATAGAGGCCGGTAACGCAGCGGGGTGCCAAACCATTGCCGCTGCCTACGGCTACGTTGAGCCCGGTGTCGATCCGCGGGATTGGCAGGCCGATTACCTCGCAGAGAGTAGCGAAGAACTCTCACAACTACTGATGAGGATGATCTGATGACTTTTCCACCCCCTTCCTGGTTACCGTCGACGACAGAACTCGCGGATAAGCGAATACTTGTCACCGGTGCTGGCGATGGTATTGGTAAGGCAGCGGCCCTTGCCTATGCGAACGCGGGAGCCGAGCTGCTATTACTCGGAAAAACAGAGGCGAAGCTGGATCGCTTGTATGATGAAATTGTTGCCAGCGGAGCCCCCACACCCGCGGTCATTCCCTGTAACCTGGCAACCGTGACCTACGATAGTCTATGTGCACTTGCGGGAGAGCTTGCAGGAGAATTCAACCATCTAGATGGTCTTCTGCATAACGCCAGTCTACTCGGCGATCGGAAGCCTCTCTCACAAGCCAACGTCGGAACCTGGCATGAGGTGATGCAAGTCAACGTGAATGCGGCATTCATGCTGACACAGGCTCTGCTGCCGTTACTCGAACAGGCCCCCAGCGCCTCGATTATTCTTACAAGCTCAGGTGTTGGTAGACGCGGCAAGGCGTTCTGGGGTGCCTATGCAGTCTCAAAGTTTGCCACCGAGGGTTTTATGCAGGTGCTCTCAGAGGAACTGGGCGGTACGAGCAACGTAAGAGTAAACAGTCTCAATCCCGGGCCGGTAAACACGGCAATGCGTCGCACTGCGTATCCTGCAGAGCCCCCAGAGACCAACCCATCGCCCGCTGAAATAATGCCACTTTGGCTTTATCTCATGAGTGACGCCAGCCGCGGGATTAACGGCCTCGCTCTTGATGCCCAGCCATCGGTCTAGACAAGCTGTCAGCGCTTTCGCCTCTGGGGCTCTTTTCCTGTGGCCAGCCGTCGTGCTGTTTTGCGACCGGATTTCTTTGCAAGCCTGTCCAGTTTTTTCAACTCTTTGTCGCTAAGAGGCTGCGGCTTTTTCGGCGGTAGTCCAGCCATGCCATAAATGACATCGACGTCTTTCTCCGGGAGCTCCATCCACTCGCCCTTTTTCAAGCGCGAAGGCAAAAATACATTGCCGTAGCGGACACGCTTCAGCCGGGACACGGTAAGTCCCTGAGACTCCCAGAGGCGCCTCACCTCCCGATTACGACCCTCCATGAGTACCACGTAAAACCAATGGTTTATACCGTCACCACCTCCATCAACCACATCGGTGAAGCGGGCAGGGCCATCGTCCAACATTACCCCTTTTGTCAGGTTGTCTAGCGTGTCATCAGCCACATTCCCCATAACACGAACCAGATACTCACGCTCAATCATGCTACTGGGATGCATCAGCGCATTCGCCAACTCACCATCGGTAGTGAAAAGCAACAGTCCAGACGTATTGAAATCCAGACGCCCAATAACAATCCACCGTCCAGAACCCACGTGAGGCAGTGACTCGAAAACGGTGCGGCGGCCCTCAGGATCTTTGCGGGAACACACTTCTCCGATGGGCTTGTGATAGAGAAGGCAGCGCACTTGCTCAGTAGAACCTAGGTCAACCGGCTTGCCATCCAAGGTAACAATTTGTTGCTCGGTTACTCGATCGCCTAACTTGGCGCGCTTACCATCGATGGAAAACCGGCCCTGCTCGATCCAGCGCTCCATTTCACGCCGGGAGCCAATACCAACCCTGGCGAGAGCCTTATGAAGCTTCTCTCCTTTGGGGTGGTCCGCTCCCTCAATCGCTCCTTCTTCTTGGGCTTTGCCCCGTTTGGAGTCAGGGTGACGCCTCGACCTGTCTTTGTTCTTTGTTTTCGTCACCGACCGTTGCTTCCTCAGTAGACGCTTCATCAGCGTGATCTGCGGTGTCAGATGCCGTGGTCGAAGAGATAGATGCTGCCTCAGCATCCTCTCGGTCATTCACGGCATCATTGGCAGACTCGGAATCGAATTCCAGGTTGCCCGACAGATTATCAAGTTCTTTTATGTCCGCGAGAGGCGGCAACTGTTCGAGAGACTTCAGGTTGAAGTAATCTAAAAACTGTCGCGTGGTTGCGTACATAGCGGGCTTTCCGGGCACATCCCGGTGGCCAACAACCCTCACCCACTCCCGCTCTTGGAGAGTTCTGATAATATTCGTGCTCACTGCGACGCCTCGAATTTCCTCGATCTCCCCGCGTGTAATGGGCTGCCGGTAGGCGATTAAAGATAATGTCTCCAACAGAGCTCTCGAATATCTGGGGGGTCGCTCCTGCCATATCCGCCCGACCCAAGTCGACAGATTCTGCCGAACCTGAAAGCGATAACCGCTCGCGACCTGCACCAACTCGTAGCCTCTGTCCTCACAACGGGCCGCCACGTCGGCCAGTGCCTGCTTTAAATCGTCATTGCCCGGACGATCAAATTCATCGAACAATTGGCTAATGCGCTGCAGTGACAGCGGCTCACCCGCCGCCATCAGGGCACCCTCGATGATTTGCACCAGTCCTGTTTCAGCCATCAGTCAGATCTCGCTTTAACGTGTATCGGTCCAAAACCCTCTGTCTGAACAATTTCAACAAGGGCTTCTTTGATCAACTCCATCAGGGCAAGAAACGTCACCACCACCCCAAGCCGCCCCTCTTCTGCTTTGAACAAAGCGACGAAGGGAACAAACTTCTGGCTTTTGAGGGTCTCGAGTACGTCGGACATTCGCTCTCGAGTGGAGAGAGATTCCCGCTGAATCTGATGACTTTCGTACATGTCAGCGCGACGCAATACCTCACCAAAGGCCACCAAGAGTTCGCGCATCTCTATTTCCGGGAGCGGGCGATCCTTCTTCAGATCCGGCGGCTGAATCTTGGCCACCCATGTATCACGCTCCAAGCGAGGTAGGACGTCCATATCTTCGGCCGCCTGTTTGAAGCGCTCATATTCCTGCAGACGCCTGATCAAGCTCGCCCGCGGATCTTCCTCGTCCTCCTCCAGCTCCTGAGAGCGGGGCAGCAACATGCGCGATTTAATCTCGGCAAGCATTGCTGCCATCAGCAAGTACTCCGCCGCCAATTCGAACTGCATCGCATCCATGAGCTCAACATACTGCATGTACTGCTCGGTGATGGCCGATACGTCGATATCCAGAATATCCAGATTTTGACGTCGAATGAGATAAAGAAGTAGATCGAGGGGACCCTCAAAGGCCTCGAGGATCACCTCCAGAGCCTGTGGCGGAATATACAGATCCTTTGGTAACTCAGTTACCGCCTGACCCATCACTATCGCAAAGGGCATTTCCCCTTGAAGCGGGGTAGAGAGCCGTTTTTCGACCCGAGCAGAGGCGCGAAGGTCACCAGCCGCGAGGGCTACTTCTTGGTCAGTGAGCTGTGCGCTGTCGGAAGCGGGGCTGGTGTCTGAAGGTATCGTCGTCACTAGGCAAGTATACCTCATGGGCCATAAGAATAGATCCACATCACAGTGGTTCAATCGCTTATTTTTTTTCAGGAGGCGGGCGCCCCAAGCAACTGACATCAGCTGAGGAAGGCAGTAGCGTCCCCCAACCCCTGACGCATCAATTCAGGTGTTTCGGCGGTCATATCGACCACGGTGGTTGGCTCCAAACCGCAGAAACCCCCGTCGATAATAAGATCAACATCGTGATCGAGACTTTGCCGAATGTCATAGGGGTCCGTCAGAGGGTAATCATCGCCGGGCAAAATCAGCGTTACGCTCATCATAGGCTCTCCCAGACCGCCCAAGAGCGCTTGTGCAATTGGGTTATCAGGAACTCTCAAACCAACGGTTTTGCGTTTCGGGTGCATGAGCCGTCTGGGCACATCACTCGTTGCCTCCAGAATAAAGGTGAAGGGCCCGGGGGTCGCGTGGCGCAGTAGCCGATAGCATTGGTTGTTAACGTGGGCATAGGATCCCAGTTCAGAGAGATCGCGACATACCAAAGTAAAGTTGTGTTTTTCATCCAGCTTCCGGATGCGACGAATACGCTCCATTGCACGCTTATCGCCGATATGGCAGCCGAGAGCGTAAGCCGAGTCGGTGGGATAAACCACAACGCCACCTCGCTTGACAATATCTACTGCCTGATCAACGAGACGGGATTGAGGCGTCTCGGGGTGGATTGTGATGAGCTCGCTCACCCAAACTGCTCCCAAACACCCTGCACATCGTTGAGTGTGCCCACATCAATACCGACATCGGCACCATATCGCCATTCACGATGGAAATCACTGCCGGCAGAAACGTGACAATCAAAGTCTCTCGCAAGCTGGCACAGGTAGCCAATATCACTGTCAGACTGCCGACCATTAATCACCTCGATAGCTTCACCGCCCACCCCCACAAATGCCGAGCACAGCGCCCTCAGTTTCGTCCTCGTCAGCTTGTAGTGAAGCGGATGGGCCAGCACCGACACCCCGTGACTCGCCTTAATCGCCGAGAGCACCTCCTCAAGCGTTGGCCAGTGGGTTCTCACATCCCCGAGTTTGCCGGTCCCAAGATATCGATCAAAAGCGACAGCCATGGATTCGACAAATCCCGATTCAACCATCCACTGGGCAAAGTGGGGGCGGCACAGCTGCCCCTCGCCGGCGACCGCCATAGCACCTTCCAAGGCGCCATCCATACCGTGACGCGCAAGCCGCTCGGCGATAGTTTTAGCGCGGGCCTGGCGTGCCAAAGCCAGCTTTGCGAGGAGCTCCTGTATCGAGTCTCGGTTTGACTCAAAACCCAGAGCGATCACGTGGATTGTGGCGTTACGCCAAATGCAGGAGAGCTCAACGCCGGGAACAAGGGTGATGCCCTCACACTCGCTCGACTTAAGGGACTGCCATCCCGCGGTCGTATCGTGATCGGTAATGGCAAACTGCCTAACCCCACGTGCACGAGCGCGCGCCACCAGCTCTTTGGGGCCTAGGGCCCCATCGGAAGCCAGAGAATGTGTGTGGAAGTCAATGATCAAGGGCTCTACACTGTGCGTAAGGGTAAGAATCTACGACCAACTACCTACACTAACTGTCTCAAAGACAGCGAACTCATCGGCCACCAACTCTTATTATGAAGCAATTACTAGAATTCATCCCCATTATTCTCTTTTTTACGGTTTACCAGTTTGACGGCGAAACCGTTGAAATTATGGGGTGGACGCACACGATCGCCGGAATTTACAGTGCCACCGCCGTGCTAATTGTTTCAACCCTGATCTCTCTCCCTATCATTTACTGGGTGAGCGGTGAGTTGGAAAAACGTCTGCTCTGGACTGCGGCCGCGGTGGCAGTCTTTGGCGGAGCGACCCTCGCCTTTCAAAACGAACTTTTTATCCAGTGGAAACCTTCTATCTTTAACTGGGGCATGGCACTAGCCTTCGGGGCATCCCAGGTATTCGGTTCCCAAAACTTCCTTCAACGACTGATGGGGCAACAGATCAAACTGCCGGACAGGATATGGGCGCGTATCTGCTGGGTATGGGTGGCCCACTTCACGATCGTTGGCATTCTGAATCTCGTGGTTGCGTATCGCTTTCCCGAGGCAACCTGGGTGTCATATAAATTGTGGTCAGGCATTGCCTTTACCGTTTTGTTGATGATTATCACGACCCTGCTCATGAGCCCATGGTTGAAAGGAGAATCCGAGGAAAACCAGACGAGCAGCGAGATTTGATACTGACAGGTGTCGCCTTGGATGGTTGAATACTCCATCGACAGAGTCTCTGAATAAGGAAGTTTCAATGGGATCTATTTACCGTACAGTCTCGGTCCTGATGCTCTGCGCTGCCACCTTGCTGACAGCAGAATATAGCTTTGGGCAGGAGCAACGCTTTATCACCGATAGAATTTTGGTGCCGATAAGAAGCGGGGCGGGAGGTGAATACCGAATCCTGAACAAGGGCCTGCCCTCTGGCACCGGGATCACCTTTTTTGGTTTATCCGAGGACGGGGTCTGGGCTGAGGTTGAAACAGCAGGCGGCACGCGAGGCTGGTTACGCGCCCAATATCTGCAAGCCGAGACGCCAACCACTCTCGAACTTCGTGCACTCGAGGAGGAGTTCTCTCAGCTTGAGGAAGATCGCGCCGGTTTAGTGGCACTACTGGACGGAGCACAAAGGGAGACCTATGCCAACGAGCAAATGCAACGTAGCCAGAGTCTCGAACTTGAGAATACAAAGAAAGAGTTGGAGAGGCTCACGGCCCTCGCAGGACGGGAGCTTGAACTCGACGAAAAGAATCGCACTCTTATCGAGAATTTTGAGAGCCAGAAAACTGAAATTGAATTGCTAAAGCTCGAAAATATCAGACTTACGGATCGGATCAACAACAGTCAGATAATCGATGGCGCGATCGCGGTTTTGGTCGGATTTTTGTTGGCGGTGTTTGGACCTAGATTGATACCGAAACGCCGGAAGAACGACGGCTGGAGTTAACTTAAAAAGGAAACAGGCATGATAAGAAGACATCTAATCGCGGGAGCTGTCGTAGCTCTACTCACCTGTATTAGCGCCGGATCCTTGGCGGGCGACAAAGACCTTGTCGTGCGTCTTGACACGTCTGCGGGCATTATCGACATCAAACTTTTTCCTGAGAAAGCCCCTAAAACCGTGGAGAACTTTTTAGCCTACGTTGACTCGGGTTTTTATGACGACACGATTTTTCATCGCGTTATAGACAATTTCATGGTGCAAGGCGGCGGGTTTACCACCGACCGTGTAGAGAAAGAAACCAGAGAACCGATCCAGAATGAAAGCATAAACAAATTGCATAATATTCGCGGAACGATTGCGATGGCTAGAACAAATGATCCAGACTCCGCCACCGCACAATTTTTTATTAACCAGCGTAGTAATCTCCGTTTGGATTGGTCTGCTGGACAGCCTGGCTATACCGTGTTCGGTGAGGTGATTAGAGGAATGGGCGTTGTTGACTTTGTCGCAACAGCCGAAACTGGAACCAAACAATTTCAGACCAGTGCCGGCATCCGACCCTTTCAGGATGTACCCCTCGATGCTGTGATTTTGAAAACCGCGAAGCGGCGCTGAAGCTCAATCAGGCCTCCACCAAATCACACTAGCTTCATGGAGCTATCAAGCATTGACTGATCTAAGCATTAACCTGAACAAGATCGCGCTCATCAGAAATTCGCGGGATACCCATCTGCCTGATGTGGTCGAGATGGCTACACTCATCATCGCAGCCGGCGCGGACGGTATCACCGTTCATCCAAGACCCGACCAGCGCCACATTCGGGCGGAGGACTGCCTGGCTCTCAAGCACAAGATCAATGTGGAATTGAACCTTGAAGGCAATCCCTTCACCGAGCCCCGCGCCAGCGACAGATCTACAGTCAGTGACTATCCCGGCTTTCTCTCTCTGGTGGAACAAGTGAAGCCGGCACAGGTCACTCTGGTGCCCGACAGCGACGAACAACTCACCTCCGACCATGGTTTCGACCTCAATCGAGACGGGGATCGTTTGCGGCCCATTATCGAGCAACTCCACCAATGGGGTTGCCGGGTGAGCCTGTTCATGGACCCGGATCCAACAAGCATGTCACGCGCTGCTGAAATTGGGGCGGACAGAATCGAGCTCTACACGGAAGCTTACGCAAAAGCCCACCTCAATGGATCCTGGACTGACATCCTGCGCAGTTATCAGCTAACCGCGGCGGCGGCTGAAGAGGTAGGGCTGGGCGTTAATGCTGGTCATGACCTGAACCTGAATAACCTACCCGACTTTGCCATCCCGGAGCTTCAGGAAGTATCGATTGGGCACGCGTTCACCGTCGATTGTCTGTTGATGGGTATCGACGAAGCAGTGGCCCGATACCGGCTCGCGTTGGGCAAATCCAGCTGACCCGCGTGGCAAATACGCCGGCAGACACTCTTGCAGAACAAGGTGCTGAGGACCTGCCACCGTACGTCGTTCCCCACAGTCGCGAACCGATCAGGATCTTGTACGAAGACAATTTTTTACTCATCGTCGATAAACCCCATCTCTTACTCAGCGTACCTGGTCGGCACCCACTCAACAGGGACAGTCTAATATCTCGACTGATACCCAGTTTTCCAAACGTGGCCGCGGTGCATCGGCTGGATCTGGACACCAGCGGTCTGCTGGTAGTCCCCAAAACAAAGGCAACCCTTTCCACGCTTGGACGAGTCTTTCAGTCACGTGCCGTCGAAAAAACCTACCACGCATTGGTCTGGGGAATTGTTGAGCGGAAAGTCGGCGAAATAGATCTGCCCTTGATTGCTGACTGGGAAAACAGACCCAAACAAAAAGTTTGTCATGCAACTGGAAAACCCTCTCTCACCCGTTATGAGGTGGTCGAATATGGATCAGACTGCTCGCTACTGAAGCTGACACCAGTAACGGGCCGATCGCATCAGTTGCGACTCCACCTGAAAGAGATCGGTCATCCCATTATTGGCTGCGATATGTATGCTCATAACGAGGCGCTTCAGGCTTCATCACGGCTACTTTTACATGCTACCTCTCTAGCATTTCTCCACCCGCATACCAACACCATGATTAAGGCGTTTTCGCCAGTCCCTTTTACCGTATCGGGCTGGAGTGGCCGCCGTCCGGGGTAAATCACTTGGTGCCCAAGGTTGGTTGGACTAGTGTAGGCACATCGAAAAGCAGGAGAAAACCCGGTGATCACCGTTTCCGATGATGGAGCGATCAAAACCATCATCGTCAAGCCAAACCACTCTGCCACCTGGAAAACCAATCTCTGGGTCGTGCTGGCTATCTCGGTGCCATCCCTCGGCGCAGCAATCGCTTTCGCGCTACTGGGCGCTTGGCCAATACTTCCTTTTGCGGGGGCGGAGCTTTTGGGACTGTCTGCCGCCCTCTATTACGTCAACTGGAAGTTGCAGTACCGACATGTCGTTACTCTTGATGGATCAACTGTAAAACTTGATAAAGGCTATTACGCTCCCAAAAAAACCTGGCGTTTTGCACGAGCTGAGGTGGGACTATCGGTGACACCAGAGAGCCACCCCTGGGAGGGTCCCAAACTGGGGCTACACGACAAAGGAGAATACGTTAGCGTCGGAGAGTTCCTGAATCGAGAAGAGGCCCTGCAATGTCTGAAGGCACTCCGCGAGGAATTTCCCATCAGAACCCATAGCAGGGAACAGCAACGTCAGCTCTGATTGTTGTCACCTGAACAAATGAGAATGGAACCAGTACAATCGGCCGAAACTCGCCAGAGCCACTCGTTATGATCGAAGAAAATAAGGCCCAAAAAGTTGGCTTTGTATCCCTTGGCTGTCCAAAAGCCCTCGTTGACTCCGAGAGAATCCTGACCCAACTCTCAATCGAGGGCTACGAAATAACCCCTCACTACGAGGATGCTGGCATTGTTATCGTGAACACCTGCGGATTCATAGACAGCGCCAAGGCAGAAAGCCTCGATGCCATCGGAGAGGCCATTAGTGAAAACGGTCGTGTCCTGGTCACGGGATGTATGGGCAAAGGGGAGGATGCAAAGCGCATACAAGAACTGCACCCCAGCGTAATCGGCGTCACTGGGCCCGCGGCCTACGAGGAGGTGCTGGGCGAAGTCCGGCGCGCACTCCCGACGGTACACGAGCACAATCCAATCATCGACCTTGTGCCGGATCAGGGCATCAAATTAACACCTCGCCACTATGCCTATTTAAAGATTTCAGAAGGCTGCAATCACCGCTGCCGGTTCTGCATCATACCCAGCCTGCGCGGCGACTTGGTCAGCCGCCCCATTGGCGATGTCATGACTGAGGCAGAGGGTCTGGTTAACTCCGGTGTCAGAGAATTGCTGGTAATCTCACAGGATACCAGCGCATACGGGGTGGATCTCAAATACAAAACTGATTTTTGGGGGGGGCGGCCGCTGAAAACAAATCTCTACACCCTTGCTGAACAGCTCGGGGAGTTAGGTATTTGGATTCGCTTTCATTACGTTTACCCCTATCCCCATGTGGACAGTCTCATCCCCCTGATGGCGTCAGGTAAAGTGTTGCCCTACCTAGATATACCTCTGCAGCACGGTAGCCCTTCGGTGCTGCGACGAATGAAACGCCCAGCTGCCGCAGAAAAGACGCTGGATAGAATCAGCCAGTGGCGGAAGATGTGCCCGGAAATCACGCTGCGCTCTACCTTTATCGTCGGCTACCCGGGCGAAACGGAAGCAGAATTCCAGGAACTCCTGACATTTCTGGAGGAGGCGCATCTGGATCGAGTGGGTTGCTTCAAGTACTCACCTGTCGCAGGTGCCGCTGCAAATGAACTTCCCAATCCCGTGCCAGAAGAAGTAAAGGCGGAGAGGTGGGAGCGCTTTATGGCGACCCAACAAGAAATTAGCAGCGCGAAGCTGCACACCAAGATAGGCCAGCGTATCGAGGTGTTGATTGACTCGGTTGATGAAAATGGCGCCATCGGCAGGAGCAAGGGCGATGCGCCAGAAATCGATGGCGTGGTACACCTGCCAGGTGCGAACACTCTAAACCCCGGAGATTGGGTTGCCGGAGAGGTAACTGCTTCTGACGATTACGACCTCTGGCTGGGTTGATATCCTTCACTATGAATATCGTTTTGCTCTCTGATGATGAAGTTGATGACCATGGAGGCGCGACCCTTGAGGGCAGGCGCTTCAATCATTTAAGTCGTGTTCTCAAGGTCGTTCCAAATCAGGAAATTCGGGTTGGCATCATCGATAGTGGTCGTGGTACCGCGATAGTCAGCGAAATCAATGACCACCATGTCAGGATACAGATCGACATTCGTGAACCACCGCTTCCAGCCCATCCAGTCATTCCCATTATCGCCCTACCAAGACCCAAAATGCTTCGGCGCATTTTTCGCCAGTGTACAGAATTTGGAGTAGAGGAAATCCATCTGATTAACTCTTATCGAGTTGAAAAAAGCTTTTGGCAAACCCCGCTACTACGTCCGGAGAAAATTCGCTCTGCGCTGCTTGAAGGCCTCGAGCGCAGTGGTGCGACTAAACTCCCCCGCGTACATCTCCATCAACGTTTTAGACCCTTCGTTGAAGATGAATTTGGTGCCCTGCGTGGCTCAAAACACGCCTGGATTGCCCATCCCTCAAGCGCTCTCACGCTACCCACTGACATCACGGAGCCCAGCCTGATATGTATCGGTCCCGAGGGGGGCTTTATTCCTTTTGAGGTTGAACTACTGGCGACCCAAGGGGCTCAAGCCGCGCACTTGGGAACAAGAATATTAAGTGTGGATACGGCAGTGACCTGCGTGCTGGGACGAACCTTGGTCGGCTGATTAAACTGAGACCCCTGTTGGAGCGGCACATTGCACACCGGTTCCGCCAATACCGCAATAACCACCGGGATTTTTATGGAGGTACTGTTGGTGATAATCCTCTGCAAAGTAAAAAGTTGGCGCTTTGATGATTTCTGTCGTGATGTCACCAAATCCCGCGGAGTGAAGCTGGCGTTGGAAAGAGTCTCTGGACTCCTCCGCAAGTGCCTGTTGAGCGGCATCGAAGACATAAATCCCCGAGCGATATTGGGTGCCAATATCATTGCCCTGACGCATCCCCTGCGTGGGATCGTGCTGCTCCCAAAACACAGTGAGTAACTGGCTGTAGCTGATAAGCTCCGGATCAAACACCACCTGGACAACCTCATTGTGCCCAGTTTGCCCGGTACAAACCTCCTGATAAGTTGAATTTGGCGTGAGTCCTCCCGCGTAACCTACCGCTGTCGTCCACACCCCTTCAAGCTGCCAAAACTTCCGCTCCACACCCCAAAAACATCCCATACCAAACATTGCCAACGATAAGTGGTCCGGGTAAGGCGGGCAGATTGGCCTGCCCAGCACCGCATGCACATCAGTGACAACCATCGCTTCTTCACGACCAGGCAATGCTCTATCAGCACTGGGAATGGCATGTTTTCGCCGAATATCAAACAGTTTCATTGAGGGCCCGCTCTACGATCTAGTTCTTCTACTCTACCTAAAATTTGCCCGTGATTTGACACTGCGGCGTTAAAATTATGGACAGACCATGAAAACCCAATAATCTCATCGAGGTGATTTATACTTGGCAGATGAGGGGCGCAGAATGCGCAATGCCCCCTGATGCTTGGCATCAAACACTTTTCATGTCTCCGCCACTCGGGAGAGAGAAACGCCATCGCTAGCAAACTCGTAAAAAAAACAGCCTCCCATGATGTGAGCGCGTTTCTGTCGAAAGCAAAGGCTATTCAGTCTGTTCAAAGCAGGCAAACAAAGCTTATATTTGCGCTGGATGCAACCGCCAGTCGGGAACCGACATGGGCGACGGCAAAAAAGCTACACCGAGACCTGTTTAATGCCAGTCTCGACAACACCAATCTGGCAATCCAGCTCTGTTATTACCGGGGCCTACATGAATTTCAGCACAGTCCTTGGCTCACAAATGCCGCCGAGTTGCTGGCACACATGGACGATGTAGTCTGCCTTGGCGGTCCCACCCAACTCGAGCGGTTGCTGCGCCATTACCTTGCCCAGCGAGGAGGATTGGCACCCGTCAAAGCTCTTGTATTTGTCGGGGATGCGGTTGAAGAGAATAACGACACGCTGGCAGCGCTGGCAGGAGAATGCGGTTTGTACAAGCTTCCCCTGTTCATTTTTCAGGAGGGACAGGATGCTCTAGCCAAGTCCGCCTTTGAGATGCTGGCCCGCCGAAGTGGCGGTGCCTACGCCTCATTTGATCACAACAGCGCTCAGCGACTTAGAGACTTGCTAGGCGCTGTGGTTCGATTTACTGCCGGCGGCATCAAAGCTCTCGCCCAGTCTGGACGGGAGAGTGATAAACTGTTGCTGGATCAACTCAGGTCAGATTGAGACTGAATATTCACCCGCTGGAGTGGTAAACCCGTGCCAAGAGCGCTATTACTCATCGCCGTCGTAGTGACGTTCCTGTTACTCCTGCGTCGGGTGCAGCAGCTGCCCCCTCATAAACGCCGGGGGGGCTACCTCCAGCTGACCCTTGGGGTTGCCCTCATCGCCACGGTGCTCTTGACGCTAACAGGCAGGATGCATTGGATAGGAGCTGCCGTTACCGGTCTGCTGGTCGTTGCGAGGCAACTAATGCCTCTCTTGATACGTGCATTCCCCCTTCTTCTTGGCTGGCTACAAAGCAATCGCTCGAAAGCCGCGGGCACTCAGTCAGAGGTGTCCACGGAACTTCTGAAAATGACGCTGGATCATGAAACCGGTGAGCTCAACGGTGAAGTTCGGCTTGGTCGCTTTAAAGATTGGCGCTTGTCGGATCTGACGAGAGAACAGCTCTCAGAGCTGATGACCTATGCTCAGGAACATGACTCTGATTCGGCGCAATTACTCAGCAATTACCTTGATCAACGCTTTCCTGACGGTTGGGATAAAGAAGAAACTGAACACCAGTCCGGTCAGAACTCTGAAGAAATGACGGAAAAAGAGGCCCTCGCTGTCCTGGGCCTCAATCAAGAGGCCACGCCAGATGAGATCATCGCTGCACATCGAAAGCTGATGCAGAAGATCCACCCGGATCGCGGGGGTAACGACTATCTTGCCGCTAAAATTAATCAAGCCAAAGACTTTCTTCTCGATCAGTAGACCCAGCTACAATCTCACCAACTCAACCTACGACCTAAGGTAATAGCAATGACGAATATGGCACATATTGTGCGCAATCAAGACGGCCATTATTGGGGACGCGGCAAGCGCTGGGTTGACGGCCGGGATACGACGCGAGTGATGAGCTTTAGCCATCAGGACGAGGCGGTAAACACCGTTTTCGAGCTGAGTTCAAAAGATGTCGATCTCAGGTGTGACGTGTTGTCATTGAACCTTTTGGAGGGAAAGCTGCCAAAGCTTGAAATATCGGCGATTCCCTTGCCAGCAGAGCCTGATGGCGAGGGAGACCTTGAAATCGACCCCCTGTCGACCCCATCTGAAGAAGGTAAAGCAACCAAGGAGAAAAGTTTGTGAGAATCCTGTTGTTTCTCGCCACTAATCTGGCTGTGTTAATACTCGTAAGCCTTGTTTTCAATCTACTGGGCATAGAAGGCATCTTGGCCGCAAACGGCGTTGACCTTAATTTACAGGGGCTACTGATTTTCTGCGCTCTGTTCGGTTTCGGTGGCTCGTTTATATCGCTGCTGCTATCAAAGTGGATGGCTAAAAGAGGCACTGGTACGCAGATCATCAGCAGCCCACGAAATCGTGACGAACAATGGCTGTTGGATACCACCGCGCAGCTGGCGGCGGAGGCCGGGATCAAGGTGCCCGAGGTGGGCATCTTTCCTTCCCAGACAGCGAACGCCTTTGCAACGGGTTGGAACCGCAATGACGCGCTGGTTGCGGTCAGCACGGGACTGCTGCAACGTTTCTCACCCAATGAAGTGAAGGCCGTACTCGCTCATGAAATTGGTCACGTTGCCAACGGCGATATGGTGACGCTGACGCTGATTCAGGGGGTCGTGAATACCTTCGTTATGTTTTTTGCCCGCATTATCGGGCACACCGTCGATAGAGTGGTCTTCAAGACAGAACGGGGTTACGGCCTTGGCTACTTTGTTGTGACCATCATTGCTGAAATTGTGCTCGGTATTCTTGCAAGTATCATCGTGATGTCCTTCTCCCGTTGGCGCGAATATCGAGCAGACGCGGCTGGGGCCAAACTCAGCAGCAGTAATGACATGATCGCTGCCCTGCAGCGACTGCGTGTAGAGCAGGGGCAACCCAGCGAACTACCGGGAGAACTGACTGCATTTGGCATTCGTGCCGGGAAGACCGGGCTGGGTAACTTATTCAGGTCTCATCCCCCACTGGAAGATCGTATCCTCGCCCTGCAATCCACGCCTGCCTGACCTTTCGTTACGCTCACTTGGGAGAGCCCCTGTACTCCATGATCCAGCAAAAGCATTCAAGCGATAGGACGCCTGGATTTTTCATGGGTTTTTTTCTTTTAGTCATGCTGACAGCAAATATCATTGCTCCACAAGCATTTGCAAACGGGGCACCGGTCGAATACCTAAGCTTCGAAACCAGTGATGAGGCAAACACCACCGAAATTTTCCGGAAAGCAAGTCCAGCCGTTGTCTCAGTGACGAGCAGTGCTCTGCGTCGTAATCGATTTTCGCTAAATGTCATGGAGATTCCCAGAGGTGCTGGGTCCGGTTTTATCTGGAATACCGGCGGCCTGGTGGTCACAAACTTCCATGTAATAGCCGGCGCGGACAAGCTCACCGTTACCTTAAATGACGAGGATTACCCCGCCGAAGTGGTAGGGATAGCCCCCGAGCGAGACCTCGCGGTACTGAGACTCACAACCCTGCCGGAAAATTTATCAGTGTTACCCCTAGGAGATTCCTCAGAGCTTTCCGTCGGGAGAAAAGTGCTGGCAATTGGAAACCCCTTCGGTCTGGATACAACGCTTACTGTTGGGGTAGTCAGTGCCCTTGACCGCGAAATAAAGTCTCCAAGTAACCGCAGGATCAGGGGCGTCATTCAGACTGATGCCGCCATCAACCCCGGTAATTCGGGCGGGCCTTTGTTGAACTCACTGGGGCAGCTGATAGGTGTCAACACGGCCATTTATTCGCCAAGTGGAGGTAGCGCCGGCATAGGCTTTGCAATACCCGTAAATATGCTTAAAGAGGTCGTGCCTCAGCTCATTGCTTACGGGAAAATCTTGCGCCCTATACTGGGGGTGGAGCTGGCAAGTGATCAATGGACCAGACGATATGGCATCGAGGGAGTTGCCATTGTCCGCGTGCTCCGCGGTCTGCCAGCAGCAGACTCTGGCCTTGTCGGTGCCCGAAGGGACTATCGCGGTAATATTGCTCTCGGCGACGTGATCACCGCCATCGAAGATGACACTATTCAGACGCAGGATGATTACGCAACTGCTCTGGAGAAGTATCAAGTGGGTGATCAGATTTCGATCACCACCAGACGAGGCGAGGAAATCAAAACCTTCGAGGTCACTCTGTCCGAAAGCCGATAGTTGATGCGACTCAACTTCGCGTCAGCGTACCCAATCATCGACTGGTTTCGGCAGCGGTCCAACTCATCGAATCCAGATCCTCGTCCGGCAAATCTGACGCCTGAAAGTTTATTGGGCCTAGCCCATCCAATTGTGTCTCGTAGTGATGAAGCAACCGCTTTGCCACGGGAAAGAGAAACCAGAGAGCAATGAGATTCACAACAGCCAACAAGCCCATAGTTAAGTCAGAGAAACTGAAAACCGTCGCCAAATCCTGTTGGGATGCCCAAAAAATAAGCGCCAGCACGACGGCCCTGAAGGCAGGTATCGCATAGCCGGGCGCGCTATCAAAGTAGGCGATACTGTTTTCTCCAAGGTAGCAGTTATAGGCGATAGAGCTCACCGCGAACATCACCAACGCAATACTGACTATTTGCTCGCCTATAGGGCCAATATGAGATGCCAGAGCAAGCTGCGTCATGGCAATACCCTCAACTCCCTCCGACCCTGGTTGATAGATCGGCGAAAGTAAAATGATCAGCGCCGTACAGGTGCACAACAGGATCGTGTCGATAAAAACGCTCAGCGCCTGCACCAATCCCTGTGAAATTGGATGCTCCACGTCAGCAACCGCGGCCACATTAGGCGCGGTGCCAAGTCCGGCCTCATTTGAAAAAAGCCCGCGTCGAGCCCCCTGCATGACCGCTGCCGCGAGTCCGCCGCCAACCACCTCCTCAATACCAAAAGCGGACTTAAGGATGAGCAGCATGGCGGCAGGCACCTCGGAAATATTCAGCACGACGACTGTAACCGCCAGAAGAAAATAACCCAGCACCATAACGGGCACGACTACTTCTGAAAAAATAGCGATACGGCGAATGCCACCAAAAATCACAGCGCCCATCACTACCGTCAGTACCCCACCGGATAACCATGTTGGCACGTTGAAAGCGGACTGAACCGAAGCTGTTACCGAAAAAGCCTGCACGGCATTGAAGCCAAGACCTAGCGTTAACAATAACAAGACTGAATAAACGACGGGCATGACGCGCCACCCAAGCCCATAACGCATATAGAAGGCGGGCCCGCCGCGAAAGTCATCGCCGTCATGCTTTCGCTTGTACAATTGCGCCAGCGCGCATTCAACAAGACTCGTCATCATGCCAATCAAGGCGATCAGCCACATCCAAAAAAGAGCACCCGGCCCGCCGAGAGTAATCGCTACAGCGACCCCAGCTATATTGCCCCCCCCTACCCTGCCAGCAACGCTTACTACCAGCGCCTGAAATCCAGAGATGCCTCTATCAGTTCCTGATAAATGGCTATTCCAGAGCTGTCTGAACATATTGCCGAACAAGCGTAATTGAGCAAAGCGCGAGCCAACGCTGAAGCGCACGCCTACCGCGATAAGTAGCACGATCAGTACGTAGGACCATAGCCAATCCGTTAGTGTCAATAACATTCAACTATCCTTAAAGCAGTCCAGTCACCAGGATGATGGCAATCGCCGGCGCCGCGACAAATCGCACTAAGAACTGCCATGTTCGATATGTGGCAGCACTCGTTTGCAACTCTTCCTCGCTGTAACGGGGTGCCATAAACCAGCCAGCAAAAATTGCAATGAGTAATCCCCCGGCAGGCAGAAGTATTTTCGTTGGAAGCCCGTCGGCCAGCTCGTTGAAATTCATACCCGCAAGGCGCATTTCCGCCCAAATGTTGTATGACAAAACACTCGCGATACTGCAGAAGGTGACTGCGGCAATAACAACAGAGATACCGACGTGTCGATGAACGCCAAAGCGCTGATCGATCCACAGTGTCACAGACTCGAGCAGCCCCACCATACTGGTCACACCCGCGACCGATAGCATCAGGAAAAACAGCACGCCAAAAATATGCCCCCCGGGCATCTGCGCAAAAGCGACCGGCAAGGTCTGAAAAATCAGCCCCACGCCGCTACTGATATCCAACCCGTGGTGAAAAACCGCTGGAAACACCACAAAGCCTGCCAGCAGAGCGACCAGAGTGTCGGCTATCACAATTGTTATAGCCCCCTGGGTAATGGAGAAGTCCTTCGGCAGGTAGGCGCCGTAGGCCATCATGCCCCCCATCGCCACCCCGATAGAAAAAAAGGCTTGGCCCACCGCCGCCAAAAAGGTTCCGGGGCCAACCTTTGAGAAATCCGGAGTAAAAAGCCACTCCAGTGTTTCAACAAAGCCACCGTTGAATATATTGTATATGCCCAGCCCAATAAGGAGCGCGAACATCGTGGGCATCATAATATTCACGGCCCGCTCGATTCCGCCTTTGACCCCGGCAAAAATAATTCCACCAACAATCAGATTTCCTACTACTGTCCAAAACAGCATGGCATTGCTGTCTGCCAGGAGCGCGCCAAAAGCAGTTTCAGCGCCAAGTCGATCCACGCCTGCAAAACCTGTGGCGGCCGCTTTGAAGAGATAAGATAAAACCCAGCCCACAACGACTGCATAGGTAATCGCGATTGAGAACGCAGTGAAAACTCCCATACCTCCCACAACACGCCAGGCTGGAGAGCGCTGGGATTCAATGGCAAGACTTGCCATTGATGCAGGCGGACTCGACTGACCTCTGCGTCCGATCATCAGCTCAGCGATAAGACAGGGCACACCGATTGCAAAGGCGCACAGGAGGTAAATAACCACGAAAGCAGAGCCGCCATTTTCACCAGTGACATAGGGAAATCGCCAAATATTGCCCAGACCAACGGCAAATCCCACCGATGCCATAATGAATGCAAAACGGCTGGACCAATGGGCATCACTAGTTCCTGCAACTGACATACCTAACCTCCCTGTGTTTTAAGTGACTGGGCCAATTCTCTTGCCGCGCTCAGTTTTGGCAGAAAATGTGGTGACGCAGCAGCGGACGCATCGGGTTGACTCGAATACCATACGATCACCACATCCGCCGACCGATTGATATAAATAACCTGACCGTGGATACCGACAGCACAAAATTCCTCTGCCTCAGCATCCAATATCCACCACATATTTCGATAGGCAAGCCAGGGCATCGTCTTGTAGACAGGATTAAGACTCATATTGTCGATATCTCGCTGGGACAACTTCAGGTGTGCGTCTAACCATGCGGCGGGAACCACTTGCTGATCGTCAAATTTTCCTCGATCACGGATCATCATGGCGAATCGCGCAGCATCCCGCAGGGTCGCATTGAATCCGCCTGTGGCTACCGGCATGTATGCACGATCGACCGCAATGAATGCATCATGCTCAGCACCGATATGTTGCCATATGCCCTCACTAATAAGTTTATTCAATGGCTCTTGCGCCATCGTCACCAGCAACCAGCCAAGTAGATCGGCGTTGGCTGAGTTGTAGGCAAATTGCTCTCCGGGGGTGATGCTCTCGTCAGGCTTTATGAATTCAGTTAGAAAATCATAGACCCCGTAAATGACGTTGGGGCCGGGAAAAACGTCCGCTGCTTGGGGCTTGTATGTCATCCCCAACGCCGGGCCGTAATACAAGGCAAAGTCACTGGTAGGATCGGTATAGTTCTCCTTGAAAGCCAAAGCCGTCGCGTGGTCGAGAACATGCTGCACTGTCACACGGTCAAAAGCAGTTCCCTCAAGGGAAGGAATAATCTCGGTGGGGCTCTCTCCTAGATTAATCCGGCCCGCCGCCACGTACTTACCAAACAAGGCACTCACTAATGATTTGGTCATGGAAAACCACAAATGGTGATCTGTTTGAGAGGCGCCATCAAAATACTCTTCCATGAGCAAGGTCTCGCCCTTTAAGACTAAAATGCTATCCGCATAGTTACGCGCAAATAGCGACGTCAGGCGATCGCCCTCAGCGGTCCTATAATCTGACAGCCGACTCTCATCACGTTGAAAAGCGTAAATGGGACCACCCCGAGGTACCATTAGAGTGTGCAGTGGCGCACCTGCGTTGCGGAATGCCCACCGATTAAAGGGTGGATAAAGGTAGTTGGCCTTGGTGACCTGGCTATCAGAGGTCGGCGGGAAACCCGCCATTACCCCGCTCCCGAGAACAACAACAGGAGCGACACCCCACAGGACACCGCAAAGCAAAAGTCGGTGAGCGATACAACCCATAAAGAATCCTAGGCGAAATGAGGCCAAACTGGATCCGCCACTATAACTCACCCGATATTGCAATACGCAGACCCCCGTCGGAGGGTACGGCCATCAACTGAAGTGCATCACGGAGAGCTTGGTTATCCAGCGCGGGCCCGCTCAGCGCGACATTCACATCATACTCGCTCGGGGAAAAGCTAACACGACCCTCAGCGATTAAGGCACCGGATGCTGTGGTTACCTCGCCCACAGCTGTCTCTACGTTGGCTTCTAACGGTGATGCAAAGGCAATTTGATAATTGCCAAGTCCGACATCTCGCCCGCGGGCAGTCCAGACCGCCTGCTCCCAGAGAATCACGCCAGCTATTTTCGGAGCTCGATCAGTCGCTACTTCCAAATAATCCAGGTCTACAAGCAATACACCGCCCGTGTAGAGAGGCATCAGCTGTCTGATAAAGCGCACATCAAGCTTGGTATCAACATTGGAAAGCCTCACTGCTGAAGGAGTCAACTGAAGCTGCAGATCAACGGTCTGAGCTCCCCACCGAGTATGGAGATCAAAGGAAGGGCTAAGAAACAGCAGCGTGTGGGGCGACAGTCGCCAAGAGAGGTAACCCAAGTGAAAAGCCTTATCGCCAATGACAACCCGTGAGCGAGCTGCCTGACCCTGCCACAACGACCCGGAGAATCCTTCCAGCTGAAGGCTGTCAGGCAGAATCAGACCAATGGTCCGAGCGGGCATCTGAACCAACAAACACGCGACCAACACCCATAAGCCAAACCAGCGTAGATGCTTCGAAAGTGCGCTCAAGTAGGCCTCGCTACACGCACAGACGCATTGACTCCGCCACTGCGCCCTGCCTGCGTTATCGATGCCTCGACGACTACCAGCCCCTCCACCATTTCAACCTGGTACAACCATCGCGCTAGATCATCGTAGTCGACAGCCTCATAACGGACCTGAACCTCACCGCGACTATTCGGCTGCAGGCGCCGTACTGGTAGACCTGCAAGCTCACTGGAGCGACTTACAGCAGAGACCAGAGAACCGTTGTTCTGGGTGCTTCCCTCCTGCCTGATCCGAATGAGTTCTGTCGCCTTCGCGTCGACACGTGCCAGTAGGTTAATGGCTGATTCATTACTCGCCTTCATCGCCTCACGAGCAGCAGAAGCCGGCGCAAGTGCAAAGGTGAACAGGAGCCATAACCCGACCGCGGCCACCATCACCAGCACGTATATCTGCTCACGGCGAGTCATATTAAAAAACATATCTTTCATGATGATGCGGCCACCCTAATTCGAGCGCGTACGCGGTCCGCGCGCGACGAGGACGTCTCTAGAGTCGCTGTCATGCCCTGCTGGGTGAGCCGGTCCCTAAGCACTTCAACCGCCTGATAGTCTCTCGCCACTATGTCGAGGCGAACCTCTGAGGTCGAGCCGCTAAAATTCAGGCTCGATATACTCGCATCATCCATTGACGCAACCGACTCCGTCACTTTTGCAAGGATTGGTGTGAACAGAACACCTTGGCTACGTGCGGAAAATTCGGATAACTGCTGATCAAGCTGCTTTTCGGGATTAACCACAGCACCTCGCGGGTTAGCTTGTCGGTAGCTTGCCTGAATGGCCTCCCGTATCTGCACGTTCTCACCGCGCAAACGCTGATACTCAGTTAAGTCCGCAGCCAGCTGCAGTACCAGCGCCACCGTTGCGGCAATGCCAACAGTTCTCCAGTGTTGCCACCAGCGAGCAAAGGGTAGCCGCGGAGCGAACGTCCCCTGACGGAGATTTATCGCCTGCCCGGCGGCAGGCGCCACCATCAATGCCGCAGCGAAACCACCACGGCGCCATTGGGCGCATTGCCGCCATCGCTCCCCAAGCGATGCGAGGTCATCCTGTTGGCGCTCACCATAGACGATCAGCGACGCAGGAGAATCATCCAGAGACGAGAGGAATAGCGGTAGCAACGCCTTGTCAATACGCGCCCCGAGGGCCTTGCCGTAGCGCACGAGAACGGTGTCCCCCTCCATGAGGAGGCAGGCTTCGCCTACCTGCCAGGGGAGAAGCAACGCCTCGGAGGTTACTGGCCCTTCAAATAAAGGACCAAGTAGGTCAAGCCAATGGGACAACAAACGATTGGCCACCAAACCGACAGAAAACAAATCTCCTTCCAAAGGCTGACAGGCAAAGTGCATATCCTCCACGGGGTCGATTATCTGATCTTCAAGAGTGAAGGGTAACGATTTCGCGAGGTGACGACGCTCGTCCGCCTGAACCACAGTGGTGGTCAGCCTGACCACCTCCGCGGGGGCAGCAAAAGTACAGTGGCGATGCTGCTCTTCGAGCTCGCTTAGCTGTATGGGCTCATCTTGACCGGGCCTGAATAACCACAAGCTGTCGCCCGCAAGGCGCAGAATTTGTGTCGTGTTGTGCTCTGTCATATGGACATCGAATTCCCAATCAGCATGGCGCGCGTGCCAGTAGAGTGGCCATAGCGAGAGCACTGAACACTCTACAACTCCCCTCTCGTCCGATAGCGGCTGTTGATCTGCGTGCTTTCTCGCTGCAGGACACTGTACAGCCGCATTTCTCGCTCGGCAATCTCGACCGAGGCGGACAGCAGGAACCAATCCGAGGTCTGCGTTAGCAGCGAGGATAAACCCGATGTATCACCGGAAAAGGCGCTATCTGCCAACAGGGTGTCCACATCAGCAATCAACCCTTGTTTTCTAGCCTCGACCAATCGTTCTCCGGCATCAGCACTAAGAGGCGTTAGCTGCCCGGCTCCATTGATACTGCGCAGTACCGTCGCAGAAGCGGTCAATATATTGAGCTTTGCTCCCTCTCTCGGCCACACAGTGACATAGGGTGCGAGGGCCTGGTAAATCTCCCGGGTCATACCCGACACAGCGCGAAGCTCGCTGACACTCGCCATCGGCTGATTTGCTGGCCGATAGGGTGGCGATGTGTTGCGATATGCGTCCTCCTCGGCTCCGTTCATGCGCTGTTGCTGATCACTATCAATAAAATCAGCCACCCCATCGGCGATGACCATGGCCTGCTCCAGTGAAATTGGGTCACCCTCCAGCGCCTGTAACAAACGAACGAAAATCTGCTTTGCCGGAGGCATCCGGTCATCAGACTCATCTGAAAACGTCGCTGAACTCCTGTTTCCTGCCGACAGATCTGTATCCTGCTCTGGTGTCGATACGGACGGCTCGTCCCTATCGCCTCGATCCGAGGCTGACTCGGCAACCAACAGGTTTAGGTTGAAGCGGCCCTGTAAATCCTCAACTTGACCAACCAGCCAGCCACCGCCATCGAGTGGGTAAGGCGTTGCCTCTGAAGCCCAAAGCTCGCTTAAGTCGTCTGTTGGTGTGTCCAACTGACTATCTAATTCAGCGTCAGCTCTCAGCGCAACGATAGCCAGAGCCTCAGCGCCACGTAGATACGCCCAGCCCTGCTGCTCGGTAAATTGATTCGAACCTCGTTGGAGAGTGAGCGAAAAATCGCGCTGCAGACCCACCATCAATGCAGCCGCAAGTGCAAAAATCAGTAAAGCCACAACCAGTGCGGCACCTGATTGCCGATTGCCTGTCCTACTATATTGGCGGTAGAACATAAAGTCGCTCCAGCTCTCCCCATTGCTGGGCAAATAGGCGCACTTCCACCGCGATCGGTGGCTCGACCAACGTATCGGGTTGTGACACATCTGCAATCCAATTTTCCTGCCAGAAACGTCGGTCTACCTGGCTGTCTCTGGTGACTTCGAGCATATCGAGCGAACCTAGAAAGCGGACTTCAAAGGTCTCCACCCCATTAAGAAGAACCACCTCTACTGGCTCAACGGTCTCGGTCCGATCCAGAACCGGCCAACTCGCCCTGATTAATTTTTCTTCATCGATATAGTAAGCGACTCGCTGCAGAGCAGAACGGGGCAGACCAACCGAGTTGTGCCACCCTGCGCGGGTAAATGACAAGGATTGCGATGCCAACTCGCCCCCTTCCATCGATGAAAGGCGGCTACCAAATTCGTCATAAACCGAACGATCAACAAACTGTCGCAAATCTCTGCCCAGAACCTGAAACGCGCGATTGAGCTCTTCAAGCCGCCTGCTTTCCTGCCGCAGGCTGTCAACGCCCACAATCACCGTCGTGAGGCTCCTGTAGCCAACACCTGCAACAAAAGCAGTAATGGCCATGGCTATCAGCACTTCAACCAGAGTAAATCCAGCCTTACGGTGCATCAGGAACTCGCTCCGGCGCTAAAAAAGCAACGAGTGTATGTAACGGCGTCGCCTCCTGACCCATGCCGCTTGCGACATTAATCTCAATTCGAATAAATCCGGGTACCTCAGTCCCCTCCTGCTCTATCCACCAAGACCAGTCCTGGTCTAGTACTTCTGTTTCCCCTTCGATTGTCCCCTCAGGTAGCGAACCTCGCTGGGCAACGATAAGACGAAGTTCTCCTAATTTATCTTCAGCGATCCAAGACGCGATACTTCGCTGGCGTAAATATTCAGCTCCATCTAGTTGCTGAAAAAGCAGGAAAAGCAATGCGGGTAGTGCAATAGCGACGACTGCAAGGGCTACCATTACCTCGATCAAGGTAAATCCATGGGCTTTCTTGTCGGCAAGAAGTGGACTAAGGAGATGCAAGAATAGACTCTCCCTCACCCTCAAATAGAAGATCGATCCGCCCGAGTAGGTCCCACTCGTATTGATAGAGCAGGCTGCCCGTTGAGGCATCCATCCACTCAAGACCTCCCTCAGTGACCTCGCCACTCGCATAGAAAACAACTTGAGGTTTGGGGCGAAGGTCGATTGGCCTGGCAGTAATCTCGACATCGGGATCACTGGAGAGGGTGAGGAATATCTCGCTACCCTCGGGAAAAACAATCGGCTCTGCCAAGGCCGTATTTCCCTTGGTCTCCGCCCATCCCTGATCATATAAACGGAGCCAATGAGCACGGTAACGGACATCTCCGCGATCGCTTACCCGCTCGAAATACAAACCATGATCAGCGCCCGAGAACTCTGCTTCCACCTGCGCATGAGACATCAAACTCGCAAGCCGCCGAGCGGTCTGGTCTCGCTCGATCTCACCACCGCCAGATCCGACATTTAAACTGACAACCGACGTTAGCAAGACGATAACGAGCACTACCACAAGCATCTCGATTAACGAAAAGCCCACATTTTTTTTCCTTGCTTTCATGGCCCCGGGCCAAAGAACCAGATTTTTCTCAGTTAACTGTCGTCCTGACTCCAATTGCCTAGATCCTGATTCTGACCCTCACCTCCGGGCAAGCCATCCGCCCCGTAGGAGAACAAATCGACCTCATTGTTCTCACCGGGCGACATGTAGAGATATTCCCTACCCCAGGGGTCCATGGGAACTTCCTCGAGGTAGCCCCCTGTCTTGAAATTCCGCGGCTCCGGTTCCAGAGTGGATGGCTCCACCAGCGCTATCAACCCCTGCTCGGTCGAGGGATAAACATAGTTATCAAGACGATAAATCTTTAGTGCAGTCTCAATCGCCTTAAAATCTGCCTGCACCTTCTGTAGGCGGGCGTCATCAGCGCTGTTGAGCACTGTGGGCGCCACCACGCTGATGAGCAAGCCCATGATGACAAGTACCACCAAAATCTCGATTAGGGAAAACCCTTTCTGTGTTCGCATTTGCGTCACCTAACCATCGTATTCAGATCAAAGATTGGGAGTAGTATGGCCATTACAATCAGAAGCACCAGCCCTCCCATAAAAACCACCATCAGCGGCTCAAAAAGGCCCATCACGGTTCCGAGTGTCATTTCGAGCTCTCTCTCCTGATTGAGCGCCGAGCGTGACAACATCGTTTCAAGATCACCCGATGTTTCCCCCGACGCCACCATATGAATCATCATGGGTGGGAATATTTTTTCCTCGGCCAGCGCCTTGTTTAAGCTCGACCCTTCCTGAACTCTCACCGCAACAGCCTGAGATGATCTTCGAAGCACCTGATTGGTCATAACGGCACTTGCGATACGTAAGGCCTCAAGCAGCGGGACGCCACTTGCCATCAAGATGCTGAGGGTCGAAGCAAACCGCGCTGAGTCCATGCTAACAAGCACCCGATTCAAGCCGGGCAAACGAAGCAGAAAGGCGTGCCACGCTAGTCGGACATTGGGCTTTTTGAGTAACGATTGACTGACCAGCACGCCCAGTATCAGCCCAACTAATAGCCAAGCGCCGAAATCACGCAAAAAATCGCTGGTTGCAATCAGCCCAGTAGTCAACGCTGGTAACTCTTTCTTTGTATGAGCAAAGATGCCAACCAATTCAGGCACGACAAACACCATGAGTGCTGAAACCACAGCAACAGCCACTGCAATGAGCACAAAGGGGTAGATGAGCGCCATTTGCAGTTTTTGGGCGGTGTGTTGTCGGCTTTCCGTATAGTCAGCCAAGCGTTCCAGAACCGGAGATAACTGCCCGGCTTGCTCGCCTGCGGTGACCATCGCGCGGTACATATCTCCAAAGGCCGCCGGGAACTGTCCCATCGCATGAGCAAGCGTATGCCCCTCAGCTACTTTGGAGCGCACTTGCAGCAAGATGGTCTTGGTCTTTGCATGACGGGTCTGCTCCGCTGCTGCCTGAAGGCATTCATCGAGGGGAAGCCCCGAAGCGACAAGGGTCGCCAACTGACGAGTTACCAACGCCAGCTCCCCGGCGCTCAAGCCCCTCCGGGCGAAGCGAGACAAAAAGTGGGGATCGTTGGCAGCACCGCGCCCAGCCTCACCAACTTCCACGGGGCGCAACTGCTTTGCCCTCAATTGCCCCCGAATCTGTCGCTCTGAATCTCCCTCAAGAACCCCTTTGACAAGTTTTCCCTGAGGGTTGAGCGCTTTGTATTTAAAGGCCGTCATCTTAGGCTATGGAGGTAACGCGGAGCACTTCTTCAAGACTTGTCTCACCCGCAAGTACTCGACGCTTTCCATCCACATCAATACCGGGGTAACGACGTCTAGCCTCTGCGAGGATTTTTTGTTCTCCGCCTCCCTCGTGAATCAAGTTCCGCAGCGTATCGTCTATTTCAATAAGCTCATAAATTCCAGTTCGTCCCCGGTAGCCTGTATGGTTGCAGGCATCGCAGCCTTTGGCCCGATGCAACAACACCGAATTGTCATTCGATACAGCCAACAGCTCTCTCTCTTTTTCGCTTGCTTCATAAGACTCTTTACAGGCTTCACAAAGAAGTCGTACAAGCCGCTGTGCCATGACACCCAGAAGCGATGAGGACAGTAAAAAGGGCTCCACCCCCATATCTTGTAATCGAGTCACGGCGCCTATCGCCGTATTGGTATGCAGGGTAGACAAAACGAGATGCCCAGTAAGTGATGCCTGAACGGCTATCTCTGCGGTCTCAAGATCGCGAATTTCGCCCACCATGACCACATCCGGATCCTGTCGCAGAATAGCGCGAAGACCCCGGGCAAAGGTCATATCGACCTTGGTATTAACTTGAGTCTGACCAACACCGGGCAACATATATTCCACGGGATCTTCAATCGTAAGGATGTTCCGAGAGCTTTGGTTAATGCTCGCCAAGCCAGCGTACAAGGTAGTCGTCTTACCCGAGCCCGTAGGCCCCGTCACCAAAATAATGCCATGAGGACTACTTAAACCCCGACGATAAGCCGCACTCACCTGCTCATTCATATTGAGTTGCTGGAGCTCCAGCTGACCCGCCTGCTTATCGAGTAAACGAAGAACGACACGCTCGCCATGCGCTGATGGCATCGTCGACATTCGAATATCAATAGCGTGACCCGCTATCCGAACGGAAATTCGGCCATCCTGCGGCACCCGCTTCTCGGCGATATCGAGCTTTGCCATGACCTTGAGTCGGGAGACCAATAGCGGGGCCAGCATGCGCTTTGGAGACAACACCTCGGTTAACACACCATCGATCCGATAACGCACACTCAGGTGATCCTCGAATGTCTCAATATGAATATCAGAGGCTTTTTCTTTTACCGCCTGAGAGAGAATGGCGTTAATCAAGCGGATAATCGGCGCATCATCCTCAGCGTCCATCAGGTCACCCAAGTCGGGCAGCTGATCAACCAAACGGGTCAAGTCGACGTCGGCACTGATGTCTTCCGCCATTTGAGCCGCTTCGTTATTGGTGCGCTGGTAGGCCTCGGTTAAACGTCTTTGAAAAAAATCCTGGGCGACTGACTCCACAGAGAATTGCTCCCCTAAATGACGCCGGACTTCGAGGAGAACTTGCGTCGATAGAGCACCCGTGTGAATGAGCAGCGGCAAATTATCACGAGCATCAAGAAGCACCTGATTTGCCTTTGCATAGGCGAAGGGAAGCAACCCTCGAGGTGTTGCGGGCTCATCGGCTACCGAGACTGCAACAGCTGGCTCTGTCGAGTGGTCCATTTCCAACCTAGTCGTCTCCAGGTCTCGCCGCCGGGTTTTCATCTGCGACTTCGGGTAGCTGCTGGATTTGCTCTTCCCATGTCGGCAGCACCGGTAAATTGCCGTCGTCCAGAAACATCAGGCCTCTGGCACGTCGCTCCATTTGCTGTTCTTGAATATAGCGATATTTCTCCGCGGTTGCGCCGCGCAGTGCTTCTTGATCCCGCACAATACTGGGCCTGATAAAGACAAGCAGATTTTGCTTTGTCACATTCACCACGTCGTTCCTAAAAAGGCGCCCCAGCAGAGGAATATCCATAAGGATGGGGACACCTTGCTCGCTATCCTGCACATCATCCCTCACCAATCCGCCCAAAATAATGACATCTCCATCAGAGGCGAGGACCTTGGTTTCGATTTTTCGCTCATTGGTTATCAAATCTGAAGCAGACAATACTGTCCCGGTGAGACTGGAGATTTCCTGCACAATATCGAGCACGACTGAATCACCTTCATTGACCTGAGGCGTCACCTTCAGGGTAATACCCACATTCTCGCGCTCAATCGTTTGGAAAGGATTCTGTACGGTATTAGCCCCCCCGGTATTGGAGTAGGAGCCGGTGATGAAGGGTACGTTCTGCCCCACCGTGATATAGGCCTCCTCGTTATCAAGGGTTAGTAAACTTGGTGTCGACAGAATGTTGGAATTGCCCTGCTTTTCAAGGGCGTTGAGGATTACGGCCATGGACAAGTCGCTATCCACCACCCCCCAGCCAAGCGTGGTGCCGGGCACCTGACTGAGGGAGCCCGCCAGAGTACCCACACTAATGTCTTCGTTCGCCCCATTCTCCCCCAGAATAGCGTTGGCAATCGCTGCATTCTGATTCCGCTGGGCGGTACTGCTGCTGATATTGCTTCCAAAGACGCCGCTGTCATTCGCAAACAACCACTGGAGTCCAAGTTCCTGACCCTCATTGACATCCATTTCAACGATAATGGCCTCGATCAAAACCTGCGCGCGTCTGATGTCCAGTCTCGCGATGACCGCCTCCAGAGCAGCCATCTCATCGGCGTCAGCGGTAATAATCAGGGCGTTGGTACCCTCGTCAGCTTCGATTGTGGAATTACTATCGGTACTGCGCTTTCGATCCCCGGTTTCATCCATGCGAGTAATATTCTGCATCACCCGCGTGAGAACCTCCGCCACTTCCTTGGCGTTGGCGTACTCCAGATAAATGACTTTTACGTTGCCGCTTTGCTCCAAAGGCGTATCCAGGTAACTGACGAGGTCTTTGATACGCTGTCCATTGAGTTCATCGGCGGTGACCACAACGCTGTTTGTTCGCTTGTCGGCGACTAATGTGACCTCCTCGTCGGCCTCGGCGCCTTCTCCCTTATTTTTTTTCTCCAGAGTCTGGAGCATTTGCACCACGTCTTCAGCTACCGCATACCGGAGTTTGATGACTTCCGTGGTCCGAACAGCCGATTGATCCATTCGATCAATGACCTCGAGAATCCGATTAATATTTGACCGAACGTCGGAAATAATAATCGCATTGCTCGGCGCGTAGGCCGCCATGTGCGCCTGTTGCGGTACCAAGGGCCGCAACACAGGAATCAATTTCGCCGCCGAGACATTCTCCAATCGAATGACCTGCGTGACATACTCATCATTGCTTAACCCATCACCCCCCTCGAGCACCTCCACCGGCGAGGACCTCGCGTCTTTATTCTGAATGATACGGATGACATTGCCGGTACGAACGGCGGTATATCCATGCACATCGAGAATCGACAAGAAAAGATCGTATAGCTCGCTCTTGGAGACGGGCTTTGAGGAAATGACTTTGACTTTGCCTTTTACACTCGGGTCAACGACGATAGTTGTACCCGTTACGTCGGCCACGAACTGGATAAATTCCTGAATTTCCGTGTCCTTGAGGTTCACCGTATATTCCTGCGCCATTGACGACGCGGGTACCAAGATTGCCACCGCCAGAAACGTGGGCACACCTCTCAACAGGAGCCGATGAAAAAAACTGAAAACCGTTACACGCAAAATCGGCACTCTCTCTCCTATTGCAACTGTCCGAGACTGACTGATAGCGTTAGTGATGATTCACCACGCTGTATATCAAAAGTGGCCTCGGTTGCGTCCCGCATCGTTTGATATAGGGAAATGGTGTTTGCAGGATCACCCAAATCCAAGCCGTTGACAGCGGTCACAATGTCGCCCGACTGAAACCCCAGTGTTTCAAAAGCCTTGGCATCAGTGCCCGGCGCAACACGGTATCCGTAGATGCCGTTTTCGTTACTCACTGCATTTACCTTTACCGCTTTCGCCAATGACTCGGGCTCTGCATATATTCGCTCCCGGTACCGGCTGGCCATGGCGGTTGCCTCAGCCGAATTAACAACCACCGCATCCGGTGACGAATTATCCCTCGTTGCAGCTTGCGCCAAATTCTTTTCCTGCGTTGATCCAGCAGCAGTTTTAGACTCGCTATAGCCCACGACACCCGCCAAAGAATTCTCCTCAAACAGGGTCAGAAGTTCGAACTTACCAGCGTTATCCAGCACCACTTGTTTGGGCAGCACCTTTGCCAAAGTCACGTTCGCAGCAACCGGGAGCGCGTCTCCCACAGCGTAAGTCACCTGCTCCTTCCTTGCCTCAATAACAGCGGTGCCCAGCCCGTCTCTGGACGTCACTAGAGTGCCGACAAGAACCAAGTCAAGGCGTGTCTCCCTGGCACCGCGCTCAATGCCATCTCGCTCAGTCACTTCAACCGCCTGCACCGCGATCTCCTCAGCAGTTGCAATCGGGTCGCCGAACAATCCCAGACCGAGCATGGACTCAAGATTCACCGAGGCCGTCTTCTGAGCTTCCTTGATTTGACCTGGAGGATTTATGATGACCGCCGGCTGTTCAGATGCAGTGGGTCCTGACCATAAAGACCACAGCAAAGAGGCCACACTGGCAGCGATCCATACTGCCAACAAAAGCAGTATCATAATTTGAATGCGTTTCAACACCTGATCGACAGCAAGCCTGGCTATCAGCACCTCAAGCTGGTGG
>CAJXMD010000005.1 GCA_913056165.1 uncultured Halieaceae bacterium | reverse complement strand
CGCAAATGCTGTTCTTCGAGTCAGACGAGGTCTGCGAAACGAGCTATGCGGATAGGGGCGGTAAATACCAAGGGCAGCGCGGCGTTACCTTGCCCAGAGCCTGAGCGCTTGCTACCGGAAATTTTTGCCGCGGCTGTAGTTTCCCTTATCATTAGAGATCAGCACTGGTGATACTCAGTTCAACGGGACTGCCGTCCTCCTCATGGCGTGTCAGAACCATCAGGAAATCGAGAGAAGGCGCGACCCAGATATCCGAACTCCGATCGGAATCGGCTTCGTATCGCCGCCGGTAGTGCAGGGTCTCTAGGGGTCCGAGTGCTGTGTCCAACTCTTCGACACCGACTAGATCCAGAATTTTCTCCCCCCGCTTGGGTCCGTCGATCACGACAAAGGTAAGGGACTCTGGCGCTGCATCTCCGTTTTCTTCGGCGTTGATCAAGGTCAATCTCAGCTGCTCTTGTTGGCTCAGACGATCCAGCGCATCCGCTTCCCAAGGAAATTCGGTCCACTTTTTCTTTTTCAGGCTCCGGATGATCCCTTGCTCAGGCAAAAAGTGAACTTCCCGGCGTCGCTTGACCAGGCTTTTAAGCTGATAGATGAATTGCTGCCCTACTATGCGGCCATCAGAGACCGAAAAGTCAGCGACCTCCGACAGGGATGCGGCAAATGACTTGCCTTGACTGCTTAACTGATAGCCCGCTTCTGTCTCAACCAGCTTGCGTTCGATATCCAGATTTATGCCATACATGGATGTCTCGTAATGCGCGGTGTAGGTGTTGAGCGCATCGGCCGCAATAACCCTGGGGGCACACAAGACTCCGATGGTAATCATCAACACGGGGTATAGGCCCCACGAGGGCACCCTGGCCGACGAGCTGCGCAGTAGGGGTATCTGGTGACAGGTTGTCATTGAGGTCTCCATTCAAGTCCTGTGGGCGGCATGGACTCACCGTCGAATTCTAGCCGACCATCCACAAGGGTCAATTTGCCGCTTAGATGCAGTTTGGCTGCCGCGGGGTACAGTTGATGTTCGAGGGGCAGTAGCCTCTGTGCCAGAGTGTCGGCGGTATCGTTAGGTTGAATTGGCAGTCGCACCTGCATGATGGCGGGCCCCCCATCGAGCTCGCTGGTGACGTAGTGGACGGTGGCACCCGCCTCGGCATCCCCGGCGTCGATGGCGCGTTGATGGGTATGCAGTCCCGGGTATTTGGGGAGCAGCGAAGGATGGATATTGAGGAGCCTGCCGGCAAAACGATCGACAAAAGCGGGCGTGAGGATTCTCATAAACCCGGCGAGAATGACCAGATCCGGCTGGTGAGCGGCGACTGCATCGCCTAAAGCAGCATCAAAACTCGCCCTGTCCGGGTAATCTTGATGTGACAGAACGCTTGCAGGCAAGTCAGCCCGGCGAGCCAGGTCGAGGCCGGGCGCATCGGCAACGTTGCTGATAACAGCGACGATCCGGGCATCGAGGGTTCCCGCCGCGATGGCGCGAATAAAAGCTTCCATGTTGCTGCCCCGGCCCGAGATCAGCATCACCAGGCTGGGAGTTTTACTCGTCATGAATTGAGTGATACACCCGACAGATCACCTCGAATTTCGCCGATGCGCCATGCCTGCAGCTCGAGGTTAGCCAGTGTCGACAGGGCTCCATCCAGTTGCTCCGCGGGAACCGCGAGAATCATGCCGACCCCGCAGTTAAAGGTTCGGAAGAGTTCGTTGTCTTCAATGCGTCCCGCCCGTTGTAACCAGTCAAAAACGGGGGGTAACTGCCAACTGCTTCGCTCGACGGCAGCGCCACAGCCTTTGGGCAGCACGCGGGGCAAATTTTCCAGGATGCCACCTCCTGTAATGTGGGCCATGGCATGAATATCGACAGTCGTTTGCAGTTCGAGTAGTGGTCGATTGTAGATTTGCGTTGGTTCCATGAGTGCATCCAGAAGACTCCGTCCTTCCGCAAGCGGTGCGTTCAGATCGGCGTCGGTGACTTCAATAACTTTGCGGATGAGCGAATAGCCATTTGAGTGGGGTCCGCTGGATGCCAGCGCGATGAGTTGATCCCCGGGGGCCACTCGACTGCCATCGATGATGTGATCTTTCTCGACGACACCAACACAAAACCCTGCAAGATCGTAGTCGTCCCCTTCATACATGCCGGGCATTTCGGCAGTCTCGCCACCAACCAGTGCACAGCCCGCGAGTTCGCAACCGGCCCCAATGCCGGTTACGACGTCTGCCGCGACATCAACATTGAGTTTGCCGGTGGCGTAGTAATCCAGAAATAGAAGGGGTTCTGCACCGACCACCGCGATGTCGTTACTGCACATGGCCACCAGGTCGATCCCTATCGTATCGTGGCGGCCGATATCCATAGCAAGCCGTAGCTTGGTACCAACTCCATCCGTCCCTGATACCAGTATGGGACGACGGTACCCCTCGGGTATCTCTACCAGTGCGCCAAAGCCTCCAAGTCCACCCAATACCTCGGGTCGGTGTGTCCTCGCACTGACCGATTTGATCCGTTCGACCAGGGCATTTCCTGCGTCGATGTCAACGCCCGCATCGCGGTAGGTGAGAGGGGTGTTGCTCTGAGGGTCGCTCATGGTCGCCAGTCACTGGATAAAAATCGCAAGATTACGCGCTGGGGGTGAAAGAGGAAAGCGACTTGAGGTCTTTTTCGTTGGTAAACTAGCAGTCACTCCAGACCAGCCCGACCATATTTCTATGCGGTATTTGCTCTCTTTCTTGCTGCTTATCTGTCTTGCTCCGGCTAGCAGTGCGCCTGCGAATGATTTCTATACAGCTGAAATTGGTGTTGAGAATCGTGGTGAGAGTGCATTGCGGGTCGGGGCGAGAGCGGCGCTGGCCGAGGTTTTGGTGAGAGTGTCGGGGGATCGGGCGGTGGTTGAGGATGCCGAGATCAGACCGCTACTTGCTAATGCGCGAGATCAACTGACGCTCTACAGCTATCGTGAGCGCGCGGATGGGCTATTTTTGGTCGTTGAATTTGATGAGCAGCAGATCAAAACCATATTGCGCAGGGCGGGCGCAAGTTTCTGGGTTGACCAGCGGCCTGACGTGCTACTTTGGCTGGTGGTCGATGAGCCCGAGGGTCGCCGGTTTGCGTCATTAAACAGTGAAACAGCGTTAATTGAATCACTGAGGGAAGCCTTCACACGTCGCGGGGTTGTGCTTCGACTGCCACTCCTCGACCTGCAGGATGCCGCTTCCCTTACGCCAGATACGGCATGGCAAGGTGTGCTTCCGAGGATCGGCGCAGCCTCAGCACGCTACGGGGTAAAGCATGTTTTGGTAGGGCGTTACGTCAAGCTGACCGATGGACGCCACTTGAGTGACTGGTTGCATATCGGGCCCGGCGAGCAGGAGGCCGCGCAGGTCTCGGCCGGGGAGCTTGATCTGGTTGCTCAGACTGCCGCCAATCTTGCGGTCGATGCCATGGCCGCGCGATATGCGGTTACGCTTATGACTGACCCTGCCCGCGAGGGTTTGGCGGTTGCGGTAACTGGCGTCAACGGACTTGATGATTTCCAGGCCGTGATGGCCCTGCTGCGGGCAATACCGGTTATCGAACGCGTACGGGTGTTCGAGATTCGAGGCGACGAACTGCTACTTGATATTCAGGGTGTCACTGATGCCTCTGCCCTGTCGCGGCTGCTTCCTTCAACCGCGGAATTGACGCTCAAACCAGCGACAGACAGTGACCCGGTCGCGTTACAGTGGAGTTCTGGATGATGGAGTCACCAGCGGTTAATCGATGGCCTTGGGTTGCGCTCGTCACTGCGGCGCTGATCGCGTTTTTTTGGCTGTTGCATCCAATTTTACTGCCTTTCTTGTTGGGCGCCTTGATTGCCTATCTTGGTGACCCTCTTGTAGACCGTCTGGAGGCTCGGGGTCACCGTCGAACCACAGGAGTGATCGCTGTGTTCTGTGCTTTTAGCCTACTCCTGTCGTCCTTGATGCTGGTGGCGATTCCTCTCCTGATCGATCAGGTCGACCAGGTGATTAAAAACATCCCCGTTTTTTACCGCTGGCTGTCTGAGTCCGCGCTACCGGCGATCCAGTCGACCTTGAGCGTCAGCGGTGCCGAACTTCCCAAAATAGACTGGGAAGCAGAGCTCACCGCACGCTGGGAGTCGCTGGGCGTGTGGCTGGCCCATTCAGCACTGGGTCTGAGCCGCTCGGGCCTCAATCTGCTCTCCGCCTTGATTAACATTGCGTTAGTGCCAGTCGTGGCTTTTTATCTGCTCCGGGATTGGGACATCATGATGGAAAGGCTACTGAATCTGGTCCCCAGAGCGTGGCAACAATCGGTCTCTCTAATGGTCGGGGAAGCCGATGATGTACTTGGCGCCTTCCTTCGCGGGCAATTTTTAGTAATGCTTGCGCAGGCCACGATTTACAGCGCGGGTCTATGGGTGATTGGTCTCGAATTTGCGCTGGTTCTGGGCACCACCGCCGGGCTCGCTTCGATCATTCCCTATGTGGGGGCTGCAGTTGGCGTTGGGTCCTCTCTCGGGGTTGCATGGATACAGACGGGTGACGTCATGTTTCTTGGGTTGGTAGCCCTCGTGTTCGCCGTTGGTCAACTGCTGGAGAGTTTTGTATTGACGCCGACGCTTATTGGGGACCGGATAGGGCTGCATCCCGTTGCTGTGATATTTGTGCTTATGGGTGGCGCTCAGCTCGCCGGCTTTGTCGGGGTGTTAAGTGCACTGCCGGTGGCGGCGGTACTTTGGGTGTTCTGCCGCCATGGATTGCAGCACTATCGCCGTTCTGACACCTACCAGGGTGACTAAGGAGCAGCACTGGTGGTAGCGCAACTTCCGCTTTCCATTCCCATGGATGATGAGCTCACGCTGGATAACTTTATGAAGCGCGGGTCTCTCGACGTATTGATGGAGGAGGTAGCCAGCCTGACCCGGGGCGGGAGTAACTCAGTTTATCTGTGGGGATCGCCCAGCACCGGAAAAAGCCACTTGCTCCAGGCGCTCTGTCATCACCATGGTAGCGATGCCTTGTATCTACCTCTCCAAGATCTTGAGGGCATACCTCCTGAGGCCTTGCTGGAGAATCATCGGGCGTTGACATTGCTGGCAATCGACGATGTGGATAGAGCCATCGGAACCCCATGGGAAGAAGCCCTGTTTCACTGTTTCAATCAGCGCCGCGATGCCGGACTCCCCCAGATATATGCGGCCGCTGGGGCTCCCGCAACGCTTGAATCGATGCTGCCGGATCTGCGCTCAAGGCTGGGCAGCCTCACGATTTATCAATTGCCTCGCTTTGATGATGCTGAAATCGAAGCGCTTCTCGCCTTTCGGGCGGCAAGGCGAGGTATCACATTGGCCCCCGATGTCCTGAGTTACCTGCTCGCCAGGGCGCCTCGCTCGGTCCCTGCAATCATGTCGTTGCTCGAAGAGTTAGATCGCGAGGGGCTGGCCCGAGGCCGAGCAATTACCGTACCGTTGATCGCATCTCTTAAGCTGGTGTCGATGGATCCGTAAGGGTGACGGCGTAGTCATCGGGCCCCAGATGCAGATAGCCGCGAAGCCAGCGGACCAGAAGGTACAGAGGTGCGGTATCTACGAGGGCTGCAAGTGCTTTGAAGGCGTAGTTACTCCCCACCAACACCAGAAGTGTATTGATGGTTATCTCCCCTCGCCAATAAACCGCGCCGAAGGTCACTAGCACCACCATGACAGAGTCCACCAGTTGGCTGATCAGCGTGCTGAAATTATTGCGCAGCCAGAGATGTTTCCCTCGCGTCAGCCGTTTCCAAAAATGAAATAGCTGGACATCGCAATATTGAGCTGCGACGTACGCCAGCATAGAAGCGAACACGGCGCCGGAGGTGGTGGCATAAATCAGCTGAAATAATTCGATGTGTCCGCTGGCCATGCTGCCATTGGGCAGGGCGACCGCATCAGCCAGCTGCAGTAGCTGCCAGGGCGGCATGGTGTCAGGAGGTACCGCTGGCGCGATGCTCCCCAGCGTCATGACAATCAGGACCAAAACATTTAGGCCCAGACCCACCGACACAAGGAAATTTGCCCGCGCCCGACCATAAAGCTCGCAAATTAGATCGGTACATAAAAAGGTGAGCGGATACGGGAGCACGCCCACGGCAAGCGCCAAAGGGCCAAGCTGAATGAAGCGGGTAATTCCCACAACGTTCAGCAGCGTCATCGAGCCCAGGAAGACCGCCGCGAGGATGATAAAGACCCGTTCCCGTCGCTCCCGCAGAGCAGCATCTGCCAACATAATCAGCTTTCGACCTGACCCAGGTTGGCATGAAGAACCGAACCGTTAATGACGGGGTTTTCGTGGCACCAGCCAACCAGGCGAGCGATCTCCTCGGGCGCTACCAACCGATTAAAACTGTTGAGTCCGCTAATAGACTGAATGATATCCTGATTATTTCCGACATGACCTCGAAGCATCTCGGTATCGGTAAACCCGGGGCAGATCAGTGCGGTATGAATACCTCTCCCCATGAGATCCTGACAGGTGGCTCGCATCATCCCCAGCTGGGCATGCTTGCTTACGACGTAGCTGAAAGCACCCGCAACCGCTTTTTCAGAGAGCGTCGAGCCAACGAAGAGCAAGCTCGATGTGGACGGCAGGTGAGGTAGCAATATTCGGTTGAGAGCATTGATCGCCACCACGTTAATCTGTAGCACTCGCAGCAGATCTTCGTCTGAGGTGTCGCCTACCGAATCCTTGAGCATCAGCGCCGCGTTGTGAACGACACAGACGCTGGTAGCCTCCTGCTGTTCAATGACCGCGATAATCTGGCCGGCGAGGAGATGGATATTGTCGGTCTCGCTGAGATCGCCACAGATGTTGGTAACACCCTCGAGGGTGCAGGGCCGTCGCGACACGTTGATGACGTGAAAGCCGTCATTCAGTAACTGGCGGGCTGACGCCATACCAATCCCTGAGCTGGCTCCCGTAATGATCGCGAGTTTGGTCATGAGACTCCTTTACTGTAGGTCCGAGATAGTTGTCCAACCAGTATTACCCAAGCGCTTTTGGTAAGTTGCTTCTGGTGAAGAGACGCCGAGCCGATGGTCATCCCAAACTAACTATGCACTGACTATTAGCCAGTACGCAAAGTGGGTGTCGGCGGATCGCGTCAAAAAGGCTTGCACTCGACGATCTGATTCACCAACATGCTCCGCTCAGTCACGGCTGCAAAAGGTCATAGCATGTCTCGCCTGACAACCTTATATATTGATAAAGAAGCTCACAAATTCTCTGCAGCGCACTACACAATATTTAGCGCTTCGGATCGCGAGCGTCTTCATGGGCATAACTACTCTGTGTCGGCTCGTATCGTGGCCGAAATGGGAGATAACGGTTTTTCTGCCGACTACAATGTGTACAAGCGCAAACTTGCAGCCCTGTGCGAGCCGCTGGATGAGTATATGTTGGTGGCTGCCGATTCGCCCCATCAAAGCGTGGAGGTGGTTGAGGATGAGATTTGGGTCGGCTTTGATGGCCGCACCCTCAAGTTCCCTGCGGATGAAACCCGATTGCTCCCAATTTCCAATGTAACTGTTGAGGCGCTGGCGCATTACCTTCTGGAAAAGCTTGTAAATGATAGTCAGGATCAGGCGCTGGTTGAGGTAGAGCTCAGTGTCTCATCCGGAGCCGGACAGGCAGGCTCCGCAATCTGGACGGCATAACTCATTGATATGTTGAGTGTTAACGGCTTCCCACAATTTAAAAATATTTTGCGATCCAGCGGAACTTATCCATTCATCACGGGTCTTACTACTGACAGTTGCGATGGTGTCGATCCGGGGAAGACACACGGGAAACGTCGCGGCAGCCGAAATCTGGCTTCAGATTTCCCCCGATTTGAGTGGCTCCTTCATTCGCCGGCTTATTAGCCGGCGTTTTTTTTGTCCGACCAGCCGTGTCGACTCAGGAACTCCCTCAGGCTCTCCTGAGTCTGCGGTCCCGTCAGTGTGCCGACCACATTGTCTGCCGGATCGAGCACCAGGGTTGTGGGTAGCACGCGGGGCCGCGAGATACCCAGTGCCTTGGCCGGGTCTTCATCAAGGTTGTCAAATCTTATGTCGAAATCTCGCAACAGTTCTGTCAGAGCATCTCCCTTAACGCCGTCGTAGTTAACCCCGAGCACAACAACGTTTGTTGTGTTATCGAACTCGTTAAGTTCAGGAATTTCCTCCCGGCAGGGACTGCACCATGCGGCCCAGTAATTCACTAAGCGCCAAGTGCCCTCGTCGGGAACGGGGGCTATCGATGAATCACAGCCGGGCATCAGCAACACAAGGAGCAACAGGGTTCGCAGTGGGCGACTTATCGGTATCTTCACGTGCGAGGGGCCGCAAATAAATCGGCGAGAGACAGGCTGAGCTCTTTTGCCCGCATTTCTCGATATCCCGAGAGCATTTCAAGGGCTATTTCTTGCCACCGGTGCTCGTTTTGCTCGGCGGATGACCCTAGATCCTGCTCTTCGCGAAGTAGTTTATAGACGTCTGCAACCGAGACATTGTGAGGATCAACACACAACAGATAATGGCCCTGCTGATTCTGCATAATCATGTTGCTGTCTATCAATTTGTCTCGAATAGTGCGCCAGCTGTCGCTGTCAATTCCTGTTTTACTGACACTTCGATCGCCCAAAATAGCTAGCTCGCGTAAAGCGCCTCCACTTTGCTGTGTCTGCCAGAGCAAAAAGAGCACATCCAAGGTTTTGAGTAGCAGGGGTCGTTGAGCTTGAGCGCTACTTTGATAAGCGGAGAGCCCGTGCACCCCGATCGCGCCAATCAAGATGATGTTCCATGTGATATAGAGCCAGAGGAGGAAAATCGGCACGGCAGCGAAAGCACCGTAAATTAGGGTGTAGCTGGATTTGGCGATCAGCAAGGTAAACAGCTTCCGTGCAATCGTCAGGGCCAGTGCCACCGCAAAGCCACCGATCAGCGCGTGTGTTACCGGTACCGAGCAGTTAGGTACTGCCAGATAGAGCGCCGCTAAACCCAGTGCGCCGAGGGAATAAGGCACCGTCGACAGTAAAAATTCACTGATACCGTAAGGCTCAAGATCGGTAATGAAGTGCGCCGCCGCGTAAAGATAGGCTTGTGTGCCCACGACAATTGCGATGATCACAGGAGCCAAACTCAGAACGGCCCAGTAGAGGAGAAAGCTCGAAACCGCGCCTCTGTTTTTTTGGTTATGCCAGATATTATTGAACGCGCGCTCAATATTTCGCAGCATCAAAATGGCAGTGACCGCCAGAATTCCCAATCCCACTCCCGTCAAATTTTTGGCTTGCTGCGAGAATTGGGCTAGGTAATCGGCCACGCCCCTGGATGCTTCGGGCAGCAGATTGTCCACCAAAAATTCCTGAAGCTGGTCTTGGAGTCCCGCCGCGCCTGGAATAACCGATCCCACCGTGTAGGTAAGGGTCAGCAAGGGCACCAACGCGAACAGACTCATGTAAACCAGCGCTGCGGATATTTCTGCGCATCTGTCTGTCCGGTAGCGGCTAGCGAGGTATGCTATCCCGTTGACCGGCTTTTGAACCCATGGGTGAAACGGCATGGTCGGCTACCTTAGCAGGGTGAGTTAGACTTGTGGCGAGCAAACAGTGTAGAGCAGGATGCCCGTGCTGGCACCTCTCACCCGCAGTTGGAGTTTTTAGTGGCTGATATCCCCTATGTTCTTGTTCTTTACTACAGTCGAACGGGTAAGTGTGCGGCGATGGCATCCCAGATCGCCAGAGGTATTACCTCGGCCGGTGTCATTGAGGCGCGGGTTCGAACGGTGCCACCGGTGACGGCGGAGACGGAGTCGGCTCTTTCAGATATCCCCGAGGAGGGCCATTTGTACTGTGACGAAGATGATCTCAGGCATTGCACTGGGCTTATCATGGGTAGTCCCACGCGATTCGGGAATATGGCAGCACCCTTGAAGTATTTCATTGATCAAACCTCCTCCCTGTGGCTTAGCGGGGCGCTCATAGACAAACCTGCGGCGGTCTTTACGTCCACGAGCAGCTTGCATGGTGGACAAGAATCAACGCTTTTAACAATGATGCTCCCCCTTTTGCATCACGGCATGGTGTTGGTTGGCCTGCCTTATTCCGAGAGCGCGTTGAGACAGACTAGTGCAGGTGGCACGCCTTACGGTGCAAGCCATCACGCAGGGGAAGATGGCTCTCGAGAGCTCGATAGCAACGAGACGGCGCTGTGTCGCGCTTTGGGTGCACGCGTAGCCAACTGGTCACTTAGAGGAAGCCTTGCATGACTTCCAGGGGACCGAAGACGAATTTCTTGCACCTGCTTTTCTGGCTCTCGTTGCTTGGCTTTATCCTGCAGCAGGTGTTGTCAGAGTTGCGCTTCAATGCGCCACCGCAACTGTTGGTCATTCAGCTGTTACCGCTTGTTATTTTCTTACCCGGTATCGCCAGAGATAATCTGCGCAGCTTCGTTTGGCTCAGCTTTGTAGTGCTCGCCTATTTTGTCTCGGCGATTCTGGCGCTCTTTGCCCGATCGGATGACGGATTAGCTATTGCGGGGGTGGCGCTCCTCGTGATGCTGTTTACGGTCATTGCCCTGTACATTCGCTATCGGGGCAGAGAGCTAAGTCAATTTCGAGAGGATACTACTGAACCGTCAGAGAGGAGTTGATTGTGTTTTTGTGGCGTTGGTTTAAAGCGTTAGTACTGGGTCTGTGGCGTGGCATAAAGGGATTTAACCGGGTGGTGGTAACACTCGTTCCGCTGGTGGTCATCATTTACGTGGGTGCGATCATTGCACTTGCCATTCAGGAGGTTCAACCGGAGCCGATTCCGGAGAGCACCGCACTGCTTGTGGCTCCATCGGGAATGATTGTCGAAAACCGATCTCAGCGTGAGCCGGTTGATGCTCTGTTGCAGGCCAATGAGGGTGAGGTGCTGCTATTCAGTCTCACACGCGCACTGCGCAGCGCCGCCGAAGATGAGCGGATTACATCGGTCATTCTGGATCTTCAGGAGTTACCAGCCCTGAGCACCGCTCATGCGATGGAGTTAATTTCCAGCCTTGAGCTGTTCAAAGCGACAGGAAAGCCCGTCATCGCAGTCGGCGATTATTTTTCTCAGGCACATTACTTGCTGGTGTCTCAAGCCGATACCGTAGTGATGAATCCGGAGGGTGGGCTTGAGCTGACTGGATTTGCCTTTTATCGCAACTATCTCAGGAAATTTCTCGACAATATTTATCTGACCATGAATGTGTTTCGGGTTGGGGAGAATAAATCAGCGGTAGAACCCTACCTGCGCGATGATATGTCACCTCAGCAACGTGAGGTGGTGGGAGCCTGGCTTGGCGACCTATGGCGTCTGTATGCGGAACAGGTCGAACAAGGGAGAGGTTTGGCGCCTGGTGAACTTGAGACGTTTATCAATACCTTTCCTGAGCAACTCGAACAGGCTGGTGGCGACGCGTCGAAACTCATGGTGGATGCGGGGTTAATCGATGAGTTGCAGCATGAATCCGGGCGGGAAGCGCTTCTTGCAAAAATCATCAGCGGCAATGAGGAGGCTGAGGATTATCAGGCCATCACGGTAGACCACTACTTATCAGCACTGGAGGAGCCGACGGATGCCGCTGAGGATCCCGGCACAATTGCTGTGGTTGTCGTTGAGGGAGAAATGATTCCGGGGGATAGCGGTCAGGGCTTTGCTGGTGCCCAGACCGTCGTGGGTCAACTTGATGCGGCCATAGCAGATGAGACTGTGGCCGCTATCGTGTTGAGAATAAATTCCCCGGGCGGAAGTGTCTTTGCAGCAGAGGTCATGCGACAAAGACTGCTCGAAATCAAAGAGCGGGAGATACCTATCGTTGTTTCTATGGGGCCTCTTGCGGCGTCAGGAGGCTACTACATTGCGGCGGAAGCGGATCAAATTTGGGCGCAGAGTACGACCCTTACGGGCAGCATTGGCGTTTTCGCGGCCTTTCCCACTCTCGAGCGTCTCTACGACCGGGTAGAGGTGGGTGTTGACGGCGTTAAAACCACCGAGCTTGCAACCGTTGCGAGGGTCGATACCGGGATAGAGCCCGCAGGCGAGCGCATCATTCAGAGCCTTGTCGGAAATATCTACAAGGATTTCATCGGCTTGGTTGCCTCAGGTCGGAATATGCAGGTTGACGCGGTTGAAGCCGTTGCTGGGGGCCGGGTTTGGAGTGGAGAAGACGCCCTGGAGATTGGTTTGGTGGATGCTTTGGGTGGTCTCTATGACGCCATCGACAGTGCCGCTCAGCTTGCCTCCCTGGATGACCCGCGAACTCGATTATTCGGGACACCGATCAGCCCGGAACAACTGATTCTCGAACAGCTCGGTAGAGAATTTGGTGCCGTTCATATCCCCGGTTTTTCAACCTTGCAGCGCTACGCAGCGCAGTTCAGTCCCGCGCTTAAATTTGTCGATAGCCTGCAGGACCCTCGAAATATGTATTTGCGCTGCCTGGATTGTCTGGGCAATTTTTAATGATAGAGCTGAACAAGAAAAACGATCCGGTGCCGGAGGCAAAGCTCTCAGCCACGCTAATTCTGGCCCGGGAGGGGGCACAGGGCATCGAGTGTTTACTGCTTCGTCGGAACCCTGAATTACGGGTCATGGGCGGTGCCTGGGTTTTTCCCGGTGGCAAAGTCGATGAGACAGACGGTGGTAGCGATGATTACTCCCGGTCTGTGTCTGCAGTGCTCAGGGAGCTTCAGGAGGAAACCAGCCTACATGTGCCGGGCAGAGACCTTGTTTATTTCTCCCGGTGGCTCACCCCAGAGATCGTTAAGTACCGCTTCGATACCCGTTTCTTTTTGGCGCCACATACCGGATCTGAGTTACCTGTTGTTGATGGCGACGAAATTGTCGACTTCCAGTGGATACCTGCCGATAGAGCGGTACTCCTGCAGAATGAGGGCGAACTGGTAGTAGCCCCCCCAACACTGGTGTCGTTAATTGACGTGGCTCGGTACCCGGATCTCCCAACGTTATGGGACGCGGTGGGGCAACGGGAACCGCCATTTTTCTTTCCAAAAATCAGAGCGGCGGGGGAGGACCGAGTGTTTCTCTACCCCGGGGATCACGGCTACGAGGAGGGCAATCCGGCGCTGGGTGACCCCTGTCATCGCACGACCCTGACAATGGGGCGCTACGAGTATCAGCGAAGCTTTAATTGGCCAGCGAGATCCGCCTGATTGTCTCAAAGCAGATTTGAGATGCCGGTCGTCCTGAGCTTGAGCCGCGTGAACCGACTACCGCCACGAAGCGCCGGGTAACCGGTTGGCTGTGGCGTCATACGTATCCTGATAAATAGTGGTGACGGCCTTGTCACTACCTACCGACCAGCGCCGTGAAATCAGGGTAACAGGAAAGATAAAAATGTCAGTGCTCAGGTATCGGAGGGCACGTGATCTGCCGGCTCGATCGCGGTAGACCACCCATTGCATGTTAAGCTCGTCGCCGAGCAAGTCGCCAAGTACAACCCCCAATGCCTGCAGAGTGAGGATGTCCTCCTGTGGGACGAGCTTGCGGTCAAGAATAAGCTGCAGGGTGTCCAGATCTCGTTGGGTGGTGCCGGAGAGTGATCTGCCCAGCTTATTGGCTAGACTCTCCACAGTTTGCCGCTGGCTTGCCATGAATTGCTGATCAATCGCTGAAAGGGATTCAGTGCGCCATTCGACTTCCCCGGGCTGTAGCCAGGAAGACGACTGAGCCATTACGTGGTCGCTCAACATGAGAAAGAGCGGGCCCAAGACGGTTATCAGGTATTTGGCCGCTTGTTTAATGCCTGTTGAAATGGATAATGGCGCCACCATGACATTCGCTAACTTTTCACTTCGTTTACGGGACCTTTGATGATAACCGGAAGTATCGTTGCTCTGGTAACGCCAATGACAACCGAGGGTGATATCGATTGGGATGCTCTCGCCAGGCTTGTCGAATACCATGTGAGTTCCGGGACAGCGGCGCTTGGCGTCGTGGGAACGACCGGTGAGAGTGCTACCCTGACTGTCCCCGAACATTGTGACGTTATCCGATTTGCCGTTGAGCAGGCTGCCGGCAGGATCCCCGTCGTGGCCGGTACGGGTGCTAACTCAACCCATGAGGCAGTAGAGCTAACCGTGACAGCGGCTGAGGTTGGGGCGGATTATTCTCTGCTGGTTACTCCTTATTACAACAAGCCACCTCAGGAGGGGCTTTATCGCCACTTCTGCCAGGTGGCATCTTCGGTGAACTTGCCTATTATTCTTTACAACGTCCCCGGCAGAACCGGTGTGGATTTGTCCAACGACACGGTGCTTCGCTTGAGCGAGGTCAGCAATATTGTCGCGATTAAAGACGCAACGGGTGATGTGGCGAGAGGCGCTGAGCTTATTAGCCGTCTTCCTGAGACGTTCTCAGTTTTTTCCGGAGATGATGAGACCGCACTTGAGCTGATGCGTGCGGGAGCCAAAGGCAATGTGTCTGTAACAGCGAACATTGCCGCACCCATAGTCGCAGAAGTCTGTCGCCTCGCTCTTGCGGGAGACTTCGATGCGGCAGTGACAGAGAATGATAAGATCGCAGGTCTCAACAGTGCGCTGTTCCTGGAGGCAAACCCGATACCTGTGAAGTGGGCGATGGCGGAGGCCAGCATGATTGACAGGGGGATCAGACTCCCTCTGACCGAATTGGATTCATCCTGTTACGAGCGAGTGCGTGCTGCGATGACGAGGGCGGGTTTACTATGAGACGGTGGGTAAGCTTGACCGGCCTCGCTCGGGTTTGCTTTTTTACAGCGTTCGTAACCTCGACCGGATGCAGTTGGATTTATGGTGAAGACGGGTTGTTTCCCGACAACACGGCCCGCTATCAGGAGGCGCCCGAGCTGGCTGTGATCACCGTGCCGCCATCGGCGGGTACCGGTGATGCAGCGATTGATCCCACTTATCCAATTCCCGAGGTATCCGAGAATTTCCGCCTGGAAAGTGAATTTGGCGTGCCGCGGCCCACGCCACTAACCAGCGCTAGCCAGTATGAAACTGTCCGCATACAGCGCCTCGGGGACGAGAGCTGGGCGCTGGTTGCCGTAGCTCCCGGCCAACTGTGGCCACAAGTGCGTGCGTTTTTAACCGCTTCAGGTATCGGTGTGGCGGCCTCCGACGCTCAGGCTGGATTGATCGATACCCAATTTGTTGAGTTGAAAGAGCGCCCTCTCTCGACTCGCTTCCGTTTTCGTGTTGACAGCGGCGTCCAGCGGAATACCGCCGAGCTGCATGTTCTGCAGCAAAATCAGGCAGTCGATAACAGCAGTTGGCCCGAAGGCTCGGATGATTTGGAGCTCGAGCAGGAAATGTTGCGCAATGTTGCTCAGTTCATTGCCAACAGCGCTGAGTCGGCACCGATTTCGATGATGGCCGATCGCGCGATGAGCGCTGCCGGGCGTATATCTCTGGAGGACACGGAGTCCTACACCCGCTTGCGTTTGATGCTGCCTTTCAATCGGGCATGGGCCTCCGTCAACAAGGCATTGCCGGAGGCGGGTTTCGCCATTGACGACAAGAACCGAAGCGAAGGCGTGTTTTACGTCACTTTTGTTGGCCAGCAGGAAGATGACGACGGTGGCTGGTTTGATTGGATGTGGGGTGGCGAGGATGAGCACCCCCTGGCGAACAAGCAATACATGGTCAAGCTGGCCTCCTTAAGTGAGGACGAGATGCTGATCAGCTTGTTTGGTACAGAGGGGGGCCAAATCCCCCGACGAGATCAACAGGCATTACTCACCCTGATCAAGGGCAGCATTAATTAATGCGATTTGCCTCTTTGGGCAGTGGAAGCAAAGGTAATGGAACCTTGGTCGCGTCTGGCGACACTTGCTTATTGGTTGACTGCGGGTTTCCTCTGAAGGAATCGATTTCCCGATTGTCCCGCCTTGGACTCACCCCAGAAGATCTTGACGGGATTTTGGTGACTCACGAGCACAGCGATCATTCCTCAGGGGTGTCCGCCCTGTCTCGGCGCTACTCCATTCCCGTTTTTTTGTCTCATGGTACTGCGGCATCAGGATTATTTGAGAGCGCCCATCAGTTGTTCTGTTTCAACGCGGGAGATGATTTCAGGGTGGGAGATATTCGAGTATTAGGACTGCCAGTGCCTCACGACGCTCGTGAGCCAGTTCAATACCGATTTGACTGTAATGAGCTAGCTCTGGGTATTTTGACCGATCTGGGCTCCATCACTCCTTTCTTGGTGAATGCTTATGGGGGATGCACGGGGCTTCTGCTGGAGTTTAATCATGAGCCTGAGCTATTACGCCGCAGCGCTTACCCCGCCCCGCTGAAGCGGCGGGTTGGTGGTAATTACGGGCACCTGAACAACCAGCAGGCTGCTCGATTTTTACAGCAGGTAGACACGGACTCGTTGCGAATTCTGGTTGCAGGTCACCTCAGTCAGCAGAACAACACAGTCGAGTTTGCGCGAGAAGCCCTGCGCGAGGTGTCCTTGCTTAATTCCGTGGAAGTGGTGATGGCCTGTCAGTCAGAGGGCTTCGATTGGATTTCTCTGTCCGCATTTGATCCGGTAGCTGAAGAGTTGGCTTCGGCCTGATATTTCCAGCGTCGATTACTCCACAGCCAGTCTTCGGGCGCCCGTTCAATCGCTTGCTCCAGCACTTTTGCGTAGCGTTTAGTGATTTCCTGTTCTTCCAGCTCGTCGGGTCTCGCGGCGAGCTCACTGAGAGTAACGTGATAGTGTCCACGCGCTGTGCGCCGACAGGCTGCAAAAGCCACCGGATAGCCAGTCGCTTTAGCCAGCACGGCGGCCCCAGAGAAAAAGGGTGTGTCCCTGTTCAGAAAGCGGGCCCAGTGGACCCGCTCACGTTGTCCCGGTGACTGATCACCCAGAATATAGATGATGCGGGGTTTTCGTCGGTTACGAATCATATTTCGGGCCGATTTATGCATCTCGATCGCCTCGGCCCCAAAGCGACATCGAGCTTCAAGACTAAATCGATCTGCAGCAGCGCTGTGCAGGGTTTTGTAAATGAATGCCATCGGCATATCGTATAGACCAGCGGCACGATGCAGCATCCACTCCCAATTCCCTTGGTGCCCCAGCATAACGATTACAGTCTGGCTTCCCTGCTCGCTAAGCTGATGCAGTAAGTCGATGTTGGTAACCTCGAGACGTTTCTCAAAAAACCCCAAAGGTTTGTGGGCGGCGCCGATAATTTCGATTGTGGTATCTGCAAGACTTCGATAAAACCGCCTTCTGATACTCTTTTTTTCTTTAGCGGTCAGTTCCGGGAAAGACGCTGACAAGTTGTCGGTGATGACTGAGCGCCGGTAGCGGAAAACAAACTCCAGCGCCCAGGCACCGACGCTGGACAGACCGTAAAGAACGGAGAGGGGAAGGCGCGACAGAAGTTGATAGATCCAATAAACCAAGTGTTAGGTCCTCTCCGCACAGTGTGTTGGCAGTGTAAGAGTTTCCACATGATCCAGCAGCCCAGTTTTAGGGCATTGCAAGCTGTCGTTGTCTGCTAGATTCAAGGTCCTCAAATCAGAGAGAGAGTTCAGAGGCACCGGATCAATAACCACGTTGTCATTTAGCCATAGGGCGTGAAGCGCTGACAGCTTGGTCAGGGCCATCAAATTCCGGATTCTGTTGCTGGATAGTTTAAGTCGCTCAATATTTCTGAAGAGTGCTATGCCTTCAAGGGATTCAATACCTGCGTTGCTGCAGTTCAAGTCGATCAGGGCTTCCGGTGAACTCAGGCGCAGATCCATAACCCGCTGTCTTACACATGTCTGTAAGGCTTCATCGGGCAGATCAAAATCCAGAAAAATTGCCGGGGCGTCGTAAATGATCTGATCATTGACGCTAATGTCGTAGTTGCCGCAGCCAGCGAGTAGTATCAGTAACACTGCGAGTCGGATCATGGGGCACCCCAGCTAAACAACTCATATAATGCCAACTTCCAGCGGCCCGAAACAGCGGTGAGATCGCTAATTCATGCGAGAGATGGTTATGGAGGTTAAGGCAGGTCAATTATCCGCGTCGGCATCCCTTGATTATGTGCTCCGCGAGGACTTGCGATCGACGAATACAATGGTTTTGCGCTGGCCCGAAGATGAGTGAATCAATGTCTGACAGTGCGTCTGTTTGCACGGTGGTACCGGCACAGACCGGCGCTATAGATCGGGCCAGACTGGTCGCTGAGCAGCTGGACTTGGCGTATGAGAAAAATCTGGATGGAGCCTCAGGCTCGGTCGCCCTGATAATCGACAGGGAAGACGCCTGGCTGCAGGAGATAAGCGCAAACAGGCCGGGCCCCGTAAGGGTTGATTTCGCCTCACCTGCCATGATGCATCGACGTAGAGGGGGGCAAAATGAACTGCTGGGTCGTGCGGTTGGCAATAAGGGCAATCGCCACCCTTGGGTGTTTGATGCCACCGCCGGTCTGGGTCGTGATGCTTTCGTTCTGGCTGACCTTGGCTGTCAGGTAGCAATGTTTGAGCGATCTCCCGTGTTGGCGTTTATCCTGCAGGAGGGCTTGAACAGGGCGATCATCAGCCAATTTCCGGAAGTTCGACAGGCAGCCGCGAGGATGTCGGTACAACATCGCGACAGCACGGGAATTGCCGCAGCCCCCGAGCAGGTCATTTATCTGGATCCGATGTTTGAGGAGCGCAAGGGAACGGCTGCTTCAAAGAAAGACTTGAGAGTGTTGCAAGCCTTGCATGGTTATCCTCCGGATCACCAACATTTGACAGACTGGGCCTTTGCGCAGCCGGTCTCTCGTATAGTGGTTAAAAGGCCTCTCAAAGCGGTCCCGCTGACAGGACCACCACCATCCCATACTCTCAAGGGAAGAGCGGTGCGCTTTGATGTCTATGTTCGTTAGGAGTTAGAAGTGCCTTATTGTCTTTTTGAGTGTTTTAACGGCGATGGCGTCTGCCTTATTAACATGACGGTCGAGTCGATCATCGATCAAGGGCAAGCCCGTGATCTCATTCGCCAGCGAGAGGGGATATCTGAGGCTACCCTCACTCTGTTCGAGGCGCCCGAGATGGGGGTGGCTGGGGTGCTGGCTGAGCTACGGAGCCATATCGAAGCGCCGTTACTGATTGTCGAGGCCTTGACGGCCTGGCTCGAGGGCAAGAGCCTGCGGCTAACGATAGATTTATCTCAACTCAATCCCCGGCGATCGGCCGGCACGGTGGGTTACTGGACCGCGTGGCAGAGCGCACGCCCGGAGACTTCAGAGGTCGAGGTGGCGATTAAGCTGCCTCAGTCAACAGCTGGACCATAACGCTGTGATAAAGGGCGGTAAGCCTCGGAATATCGGCAGTCAGGATATGTTCGTCAATTTGGTGAATCGACGCATTGATAGGTCCGAGTTCCACAATTTCGGCGCCGGTTTTAGCGATAAATCGCCCGTCGGACGTGCCGCCCCCTGTCGATAGTTCCGTGTCGATGCCAACCACCGAGCTGATGGCGGTTTGTATGGCGCCCACCAAGGCCCCCGGCTGTGAAAGGAAGGGTTGTCCGCTGAGCGACCATTCGATCTCATAGCGTAGACCGTGTGTGTTCAGAATTTCTTCGCATCGCTCACGGATCCGACCATCGGTGGTTTCAGTCGAGAATCGAACATTTAATTGGGCGTTTAATTCCCCCGGAATCACGTTACTCGCCCCTGTCCCCGCACTTATGTTGGAGAACTGCAGCGACGTGGGCTGAAAGAACTCGTTGCCCTGATCCCATTCCTCGGCGGCGATGGCATCCAGCGCCTTGAAAGCCAGATGAATGGGGTTCTCTGCGAGATGAGGGTAGGCAATATGGCCCTGGATGCCATGGATAGTGATTGACCCGTTAATCGATCCGCGACGACCCACCCGCACAACATCACCCAGTTGGCTAGTGCTGGAGGGCTCTCCGACCAGGCACCAGTCGATTTGTTCGTTCCGGTCCATGAGCGCCTCAACGACTTTCACCGTGCCATTGCGAGCCGGGCCTTCTTCGTCTGAGGTAATGAGAAAAGCGATTCGCCCCAGGTGGTTCGGGTGACGGGTGATGAATGCCTCCACAGCGACCAGCATCGCGGCGAGCCCGGCTTTCATGTCGGCGGCGCCACGACCATATAGCTTGTCATCGATTTCCGTCGCTTCAAATGGCGGCGTGGACCAGCGCTCCTGAGGACCTGTCGGGACGACGTCCGTGTGGCCGGCGAAAACCAGCGTCGGTCCGCTGGAGCCACGACACGCCCAGAAATTTTGCGTATCCGCAACGTTCATTGGCTCGCAATCAAACCCCAGCTTGCCGAGACGAGTCATCATCAGCTTCTGACAGCCAGCATCCTCGGGAGTCACCGACTGACGTGCAATGAGCTCCTTCGTCAGCGCGATCGCCTCGCGTCCGTATTCAGTTGTTGGCATGAAGACTGTCGTTGAGCTCAATAGCCGAGCGGTTGGTGAGGCACTCAACAGTTCCGGAGGTGCTGTTGCGACGAAACAGTAAATCCGACTTGCCCGCCAGATCTCGAGCAGACACGGTCTCAACCGGCTTGCGAGCTCCGTCCAGTAAAGTCACCTTGGTGCCCGCGGTAATGAATAGGCCTGCCTCGATCGTGCAGCGGTCTCCGAGCGGGATGCCGAGACCCGCGTTGGCGCCAATGAGGCACTCCCGACCTACAGAGATAATGATATTTCCGCCTCCAGACAGCGTACCCATCGTGGAGCAGCCGCCGCCGAGGTCAGAACCGCCACCAACCCAGACACCGGCGGAGATACGACCTTCCACCATGCCAGGTCCCTCGGTACCGGCGTTGAAGTTGATGAAGCCTTCGTGCATGACGGTGGTGCCCTCACCAAGATAGGCGCCCAAACGCACTCGCGCCGTATGGGCAATCCTGACGCCGGTGGGCACCACGTAATTGGTCATTTTGGGGAATTTATCTACGCTTGCCACCTCGAGCACTTCGCCCCGAAGCCGGGAATCCAGCTGACGCTGGGCGAGATCATTCAAGCAGACGGCCCCTTGATTGGTCCACGCCACGTTGGGTAGCAGGCCGAAAAGACCGTCCAGATCCGTGCCGTGAGGCCTCACCAAACGATGAGATAGCAAGTGAAGTTTCAGGTAGGCGTCAGCAACGGAGGCCGGGGCAGTGTTGCTTGTGAGGGGAGTGGCTATCACTGTGCCGCTTGTCTCCCGCATCTGTTGGGCAATGCCGGCCTGCTGCTCTTCCCCGGTAGCGAGCAGCGCGCTGGCGAGTTCATTCAACGCTGCGGCATCGAGCTCCCCCGTGACATCTGAGAGCATCCCGGCCAAATCGCCACTTAGGTCACAGAGGGGCTTTGGGTAGAACACCTCGAGAATTTCCCCCTTGTTGTTCTTGGTGGCTAGTCCAAGACCAAACCCATGCATTGATGTCATTGCCTGTTACCCTTGTCGGTTACGTTATTGATTGAAAAGCTCGGCGTAGGCCGCTTCGGAAAATCCAACCATGATCGTGGTGCCGTGCTCGAGGACAGGACGCTTGATCAGCGTGACGTTATCCTCAATCAGACTTGGACCATCTCCCGCATCTACTTTTGCCCTGTCTGCTTCAGAAAGGGATTTCCACGTCGTGCTCCGACGATTGACCAGCTTCTCTGCCCCTATGCGGTCAAACCACGTATGAAGGCGTTTGCCCTCCACTGGTGTCTTCCTGAAATCCACGAAGTCATGGCGTATTCCACGTGAATCCAGCCATTTCCGCGCTTTCTTGACGCTGTCGCAGTTCGGAATGCCGTAAATGGTGGTGGTCATACTGTCTCCTACAGGGCGAATGCTAGCAGATATCACGGCTTGTGCAGTGCCTTGGGGTGCTTGCGCGATGGGAAACAGGTTGTGCAGATTTCGCACACCCGGCCATCACATCCCCGCGCAGTGCAGTACTCGCGGCCATAAAATATGATTTGTAGATGCAGGGCATTCCAGCGGTGCTCGGGAAACACGCGTTTTAAATCACGCTCGGTCTCCACCACATTGCGGCCTCGCGAGAGCCCCCAGCGCTGGGCCAGGCGGTGAATATGCGTGTCTACCGGAAATGTAGGGACGCCAAACGCCTGAGCCATGACTACCGAGGCAGTCTTATGTCCCACCCCGGGCAGCTGTTCCAGCGCCTCGAAGGACTGAGGGACTTCTCCGTTGTGACTCTCAATCAGCATTTGGCTTAGACGATGAATGGCCTTGGATTTTTGAGGCGATAAGCCACAGGGCCTGATGATGGATCTGATTTTTTCAACGGATAGTTTAACCATTGCCTCTGGACAATCAGCTTGATCAAACAGGGCGGGGGTTACTTGATTAACCCGTTCATCGGTGCACTGCGCGCTCAACAGAACGGCGATTAGCAGGGTATATGGATCTGAGTGGTCGAGAGGAACCGGGGTGGTGGGATAAAGCTCGTAAAGGCGCCGATCGATGAATGCAACGCGCTCTTGCTTGCTCAGGTTGCCTGAGCGGGAATCTGTGAGGAGTTTTTGCGTCACTTGATCAGCCCTGTTGTAAAAAGTGCGCCACTCGCTGAGCAGCTTCGACACATCGGTCAACCTCGGCGACCAAGGCCATCCTGACTCTGTTGCTTCCAGGGTTTAGTCCGTTCACGGATCTGCCGAGGTAGCTACCTGGGAGCACTGCGACATTGCATTTTTCCATCAGAGCGGTCGCAAAGGTTTCATCATCCTGCGGTGTTCGCGGCCATAGATAAAAGCCGGCCTCGGGCATGAGTACCTCCAGGTGAGGTTCCAAAAGCGGCACAACGCGATCAAATTTTTCGCTGTAGCGACGCCGATTGGCCGCAACGTGATCCTCGTCGGACCAGGCGGCGATACTGACCGCCTGATGGTGTATTGGCATGGCGCAGCCGTGATAAGTCCTGTACCGGCGGAACCTCTCGATGATCTCAGCATCTCCTGCAACGAAACCTGATCGCAGCCCCGGCAGGTTTGAACGTTTGGACAAGCTGTGAAAAACAAGGCAGCGCTCAAAACCGTGTCGTCCCATTCCCGCAGCGGCTTGTAGCAGGCCCGAAGGAGGGGTCGATCCCGTGCGGTAAATCTCGCTATAGCACTCATCACTGGCGATGACAAAGTTGTACTGATCAGCTAGCCGGATCAAATTTTGCAGTGTTTCAATGGGTATGGTGGCGCCGGAAGGATTTCCGGGCGTACACAGATACAGCAGCTCGCAGTCAATCCAATCCTGTTCCTCGAGAGCACTGTAATTAGGGATAAAGTGGCTTTCTTCGGTCGCAGGGATAAATTTGGGCGTTGTGCCTGCCAAGAGGGCGGCGCCCTCATAGATCTGATAGAAGGGGTTGGGGCTGATAACCGCGCCCGGCTGCCCGCTACCGACGATGACTTGGGCGATCGCGAACAAGGCTTCGCGGGTCCCGTTGACGGGCAGCACCTGACTGCTGGGGTCTACCCCTTGAAGCTGAAATCGGTGACTAAGCCATGTCGCAATTGCACACCTTAGGTCTTCTGACCCCACGGTCGGTGGGTACCGTCCCAAGCTGTCAAGCTTGTCGATTAACGCCGTGGCTGCGAACTCTGGCGGCGCGTGTTGCGGTTCGCCGATGGTGAGTGCTATCGGTGCGTACGCCGGATTGGGTGCTACCTTGGCAAATAGCCTACTCAATCTCTCAAAGGGGTAGGGCTGTAGCTGAGTGAGGCCTTCATTCATGAGGGAGCTTGCGTTCCCTCGTCGAGGGTCTCTCTTATGGTATCGGTCAGTAGGTCCAGTGTGTTTTGCGTTTGGATCATGTTGCCCTGGCGATCGGTAATAAAAAAGACGTCCTCCACTCGCTCACCCAGGGTTTGGATTTTGGCTGCCTGCAGCCCGATACCCTGGCTAACAAAGATAGAGCCAATGTGGGCAAGTAGTCCGGGTCTATCCCGGGTGGTCACCTCGAGCACGCTCCAGCCCCTATTGGTGTCTTGGTAGAGGGTAGTTTCCGTGGGAATCACGAAGGATTTCTTGCGTCTGGGGAGCCGGTGCGTGAAAGAACGATCCTGACTGGAATCCATTGCTCTCTGCAGAGATGATCTAATTTTTTCAAGCGTTACCGCGTCATCCGGGACGGGGCTTCCATCCGCTTTGAGCACAAAGAAAGTGTCAAGGGTGGTGCCGTTCATGCCCGTGTAAATGCGGGCATCGTTAATGCTTAAGTCGAGAAATTCTATCTCGGCGCACAAGCGGGCAAACAACTCCGGACGGTCGGGTCCATGGACGAAGATCTGTGTCGCATTTGCCACGGCAGAATCCTGACTCTGCTGAACTAGTACCAGAGGGTTGCCGGGATCCCGGTGGTTCGCAATGGCCTCTGTGTGCCAGGCAATGTCCTCGGGCCGTTCTCTTACAAAGTAATCGTCATCTCTGGATGCCCAGACGCTTTCCATGTCTGAGCTGAGGAAACCACGGTACTCCAGAAGATCTGCTGCCGCTGCTCGGGTTGCATCTACCACATCCTGGCGAGCAAGGGGATTTTCAAGGCCGCGCCGGAGGGCACGTCGCGTCTCTGTATAGGTTTGCCGCAACAAAGAGCTGCGCCAAGCATTCCAAAGTTCCGGGTTGGTGCCATGGATGTCCGCAACGGTAAGCGTGTATAGGTAATCGAGGCGCTCCTCTGTGGTGACGTGGGATGCAAATTTCACTATCTCATCCGGATCGGAAATGTCCTTGCGCTGAGAGAAGGAGCTCATAAACAGGTGATTTTTAACCAGCCATACAACCAGTTCCGTATCCCGTTGATCCAGGCCATGTCGCTGACAAAATCCGTGTGCATCAACGGCGCCGAGTTCGGAGTGATCTCCACCCCGTCCCTTACCGATATCGTGATATAGCGCGGCGATGTACAAAAGCACCGGTTTTCTGAGTCGCTGGGCGATTCGGGTTGATACGGGAAACTTGTCAGTGAAATCTGCGCGCATAAATCGCCGCGTATTGGCGAGAACCTCAAGCGTGTGAGCATCAACCGTGTAGGCGTGGAAGAGATCGAATTGCATTTGCCCAACAATTCTGCCGAATTCGGGAAGATACTTCCCCAGAATGCCATGCCTGGCCATTCGCCTCAGTTGCATGGTCACGCCGTGGGGGGATTGCAAAAGTGCCATGAAGTACTTCTGATTTTCCGGATCAGAGCGAAACGCCGGTGTTATAAGTTTTTGAGCAGCTCGCAATAGACGCCAGGTGCTCGGTGTGATTCCACCGATTGACGCATCGTTTGCGAGTATTACAAAGGCTCGCAAGATGTTGCCTGGCTTGTCCTGAAAGACGTTGGCATGTCGAGCCGAGAGCAAACCGCCCATGACTTCAAAATCATCATCGATCGGCACTTGAGGATGCGTGTCCTCCGCGTGGAGGATTTGTTGATCAAATGCCTGCATGACAAGCTCATAAAGCTGCCCAATCGCTTGCGCCCACCGATAGTAGACCTGCATAAACTGTTCAACCGCGAGCTTTTCTCCGTCCACCATTTCCCATTGGGCGGCCAGTTTGCGCTGGTGGTCGAATAACAGGCGGTCTTCTTCCCGCCCTGTGAGCATATGGAGCGCGAAGCGAACTTGACCTATGAAATTCTTTCCTGCCTCCAGCATGCGCTTTTCATCGGGGTTCAGATAATCCACCTCATCAAGGGCTTCCAGTGAGATCCCGTAATGACGGGTGGCAATCCAGCCAATCACCTGAATATCCCGGAGGCCCCCCGGTCCGTTTTTCACATGGGGCTCGAGGTTGTTCTCAGTATTGGCAAATTTGTCATGACGTTCGTTGGTTTCGGCGAGCTTGGCAAGGTAAAAGGATTTGCTGTCCCACATGGAAGCGGGCCCCACCTTGCTGTTTAAGATCGGCAGCAGGTCAGCGTCCCCAACGATCGGCCTTGCTTCGATCAGTGTAGTGAAAATAGTGAGATCGTTTGCGGCGAGTTCGGCGCATTCGTCAATAGAGCGTACGCTCGATCCTACCGTGAGACCGATATCCCAAAGCTGCTGCAACAGTCCTGTTAGCCGCTCTCCTGTATCCGTGTCGGTATCACCCTCGGTGAGTACAAGCAGATCTATGTCTGATTGTGGGTAGAGCTCGCCCCTGCCATACCCTCCCACGGCAAAAATACCGAGACCTAGATCCTCTAGCCCGGCGCGAGACCAGAGGTGCCGAATGAGTTGATCCATGGCGTCGGCACGGGCGGCTAACAGGGGCCAAATGGGTTTGGTCGGGTGAAATTCCTCACCAAGCTGTTCGGTCACGGTATTCAGGAACAGCTGGCAGTCTCTTGTTGGATTGCCGGTGTCCTCAATCGCTGCGTTTACTTGTAGGGGGATGCCAGGCATCTAACAGGGAAGCGTTTCACTTTGGCGGCGGGTCAGCACCTCGCAGCCGTCAGCAGTGACTACGAGGGTATGTTCCCACTGTGCTGACAGTCGACCGTCTTTGGTGGTTACTGTCCACCCATCCTTCGTGTTTAACTTGGTGTGGCGTTTGCCCGCATTAATCATCGGTTCAATGGTGAAGGTCATGCCCTCAACCAGTTCAAGCCCTTGCCCGGGGGAGCCGTAGTGCAATATCTGGGGCTCCTCGTGAAAAATCTGGCCGATGCCGTGGCCGCAGTACTCGCGAACTACCGAATAGTAGTGACCCTCCGCATGTTTCTGGATTACATGCCCGATGTCACCAAGAGTGGCGCCGGGTTTGACCACCTCTAGGGCCAAGTACAGGCACTCCTGAGTGACCCGCATCAAGCGCTCAGCATGAGGAGCTACATCGCCAACCCCCACCATGATGCTGGTGTCGCCGTGCCATCCATCCTTTATGACGGTCACGTCGATATTAATGATATCCCCATTTCTCAATTTTTTGGTGTCTGAGGGGATGCCGTGGCAAATAACATCGTTGACAGAGGTGCAGATGGATTTGGGGAATCCGTGGTAGTTCAGCGGGGCGGGGATGGCCTGCTGCACGTCGACAATATAGTCGTGGCACAGTTTGTCGAGCTCGGCGGTGGTCATGCCCACCTCGACCAGAGGTTCAATCATCTCAAGAACCTCTGCCGCGAGACGCCCGGCCACGCGCATCCCCTCGATTTGCTCTTGAGTTTTGGGTTTCACCGACATGGAGATATCTTCAAATAACCAGAGCCGGGGATTGTAGCGGAACCTAGAAGCGCTGTCTGCGGGGGCTTTAGTCTTTGACAGGCATGTGGTATAAAGCGCGCCCGTGGCCTTGATGCCACTGGGAACACGTGTCTGAACCTGTGTGTTCAGCGACGAACTAACGACGCACGATCACCGTGTCACCTGGGCCGGGTGCTGGCATTGTCAGTTGGACTCAGGGGGTGATCGGAAGGATAACCCAAACAAGGAATTAATCATGACGCAGGTAAGCATGCGCGACCTGTTACAGGCAGGCGCACACTTCGGGCACCAGACCCGCTTCTGGAACCCCAAGATGGATCAGTACATTTTCGGGGCGCGCAACAAGATCCACATTATTAACCTTGAACACACTGTGCCGGCCTTCAATGAAGCGCTGGATTATGTGAAGCGTTTGGCGAGCAACAAGAACAACATCATGTTCGTTGGGACCAAGCGTGCGGCAGGAAAGATTGTTCAGGAGCAGGCCGAGCGCTGTGGCATGCCCTACGTGAGCCACCGCTGGTTGGGCGGCATGCTAACCAACTACAAGACTGTCCGGGCATCGATAAAGCGTTTGCGTGAGCTTGAAGAGCAGGAAGCGGATGGCACCTTTGCGCGACTTACTAAGAAAGAAGCGCTGATGCGTACTCGCGTAAAGGACAAACTTGAGCGCTCTGTTGGCGGCATCAAAGAAATGGCGGGACTTCCAGATGCCCTTTTCGTGGTGGATGTAGATCACGAGCGGATTGCGGTTACGGAAGCCAATAAGTTGGGCATCCCCGTCATCGGCATCGTCGACACCAACAGCAACCCTGATGGAATTGATTTCATCATCCCTGGTAATGATGATGCTATTCGCGCTATCAAACTGTATGTCAAAGCGGTTGCGGACGCCGTGCTTGAAGGCAAGGCCGAGCGTGGTGAAGTACCGGCGGTAGACGAGTTTGTTGAGGTCGAGGCGACCGAAGCGCCTGCTGCGGAGCAAGCACCTCCCGCAGAGGAAGCGCCTGCTGCAGAAGAAGCAGCCTCAGGCGCCTAACGTTTAGTGCCGCGATCCTCGCGGCACTTCCCCATTAACCGAGGCGGAAATATCCGTCTGAACAGGGTGTGGCGCCAGAGCCTCAACCCAGTGAGGAATTAAATATGTCTGCAGCATTGGTGAAAGAGTTGCGTGAGCGCACTGGTCTGGGTCTGCTGGAGTGCAAAAAGGCATTGGCAGAAGCCGGCAACGACGTCGAAGCGGCCATTGAGGCATTGCGTAAGTCCAGCGGCATGAAAGCGGCAAAGAAGGCAGGTCGAATCGCTGCTGATGGTGTCGTTTCCATGCGAATTGCTGAAGACGGCGGCTACGGAATTTTGGTCGAGGTCAACAGCGAGACTGATTTCGTGGCCCGGGATGAGAACTTTCTTGCCTTTGTAGGGCAGGTCACCGATTCTGTATTCGACAGCCGCTCCGATGACGTTGAGGCGCTGAAGTCGGGAGCCATTGAAGAGGCCCGTGAGGCGCTGGTGCAAAAAATTGGTGAGAATATAGGCATACGCAGAGCGGTGGTGGTTGATGGCGATGGCGTTCTCGGAGGATACGTTCACGGGAACAAGCGAATCGCCGTCCTGGTCGAGCTTAAAGGTGGCGATCAAGATTTGGCTCGGGACGTTGCCATGCACGTGGCGGCAGTCAATCCTCAGGTCGTGTCTCCCGAGCACATGCCTCAGGAATTGATTGATAAAGAGCGCGACATTTTTACCGCTCAGGCTCAGGAATCGGGCAAGCCAGCGGAAATCATTGAAAAAATGATTGATGGGCGAATCAAAAAGTACCTGTCTGAAAATAGTCTGACCGAGCAGGCCTTCGTCAAGGATCCGGATACCACGGTTGGCAAGTTGGTCAAGGCCGCGGGTGCAGAGGTAGTCTCCTTTTCCCGTTTCGAGGTTGGTGAGGGAATCGAGGTGGAGAAGGTCGATTTTGCCGACGAAGTCGCGGCCCAGCTAAACGGCTAACATGGGCTCGGACTTGGGGTTTAATAAAAACGGGGCGTTGGCCCCGTTTTTTATAGGCAAAATGTCTATCAATCACCGATTTACCCCCTTCGTCGCCTGACGTGGGCTGGAGGATTCCGGTAGTATGCCGCTCTGGAAAATAGAGGTTGGGTCGTGAAAGAAAAAGTATACAAGCGCATCCTGCTAAAGCTCAGCGGTGAGGCCCTGACCGGGGATGAGGCGTTTGGCATTGACCCGAAAGTCCTTGACCAGCTTGCCCTCGAGGTGGGGCAGCTTGTGGGTATCGGTGTGCAAGTGGGGCTCGTCGTAGGTGGCGGAAATTTGTTCCGTGGCAAGGCGCTGCAGGAAGCGGGCCTCGATCGGGTCACCGGGGACCATATGGGTATGCTCGCCACCGTGATGAATGCCTTGGCCATGCGCGACGCCCTTGAGCGCTCCAACATCGCCACGCAGGTGATGTCCTCAATACCCATGAGTGGGGTGGTCGATCACTACGACAGACGAAAGGCGATCCGGGCTCTTAGCAATGGCGATGTCGTTATCTTTTCTGCAGGTACTGGTAATCCTTTTTTTACCACTGATTCAGCGGCCTGTTTGCGGGGGATTGAAATCGACGCAAACCTCGTTCTCAAAGCGACCAAAGTCGATGGTGTCTACAGCGCCGATCCGATGAAAGACAAAAGCGCAAAGCGATTCGAGGAACTGACCTTTGACGAGGTCTTGGACAAGAAGCTTGAGGTGATGGACCTTACTGCGATTTGCCTCTGTCGGGATCACAATCTACCGGTCAGGGTGTTCGATATGGCCGAGCGTGGAGCCCTGTTAAGCATCGTGCGGGGTGGTTCAGAGGGCACTTTAATCAGATAAGAGGTGGATTTTTTCCGCCAGCAAATGGACAAAAGGTAATGATTGACGATATCAAACAGGATGCGCAGCAGCGCATGGAAAAGTCCCTCGAAGCCCTGTCGCACAATTTCAATAAAATCAGGACTGGAAGAGCCCACCCTAGCTTGTTGGATGGGGTACGCGCTGAGTATTACGGAGCCGAAACGCCGCTAAACCAGCTGGCAAATATCAATGTGGAGGATGCGCGAACGCTGGCGGTCACGGCCTTTGACAAAAGCATGACTCCAACGATTGAGAAGGCGATAATGAAATCTGATTTGGGCCTGAACCCCGCAACGGCCGGCGATGTAATCCGTATTCCCATGCCAATGCTTACCGAGGAGACTCGAAAGGGCTACATCAAGCAAGCCAGAGCGGAGGCCGAGGCGGCGCGCGTGTCTATTCGGAATGCCCGTCGCGACGCCAACAGCCTTTTGAAGGAACTGGTCAAGGACAAGGAGATCTCCGAAGATGATGATCGTCGTGGCCAAGATCTCATCCAAAAGCTGACAGATAGCTTTATCGCAAAGGTTGAAGATGCTCTTGCTGTCAAAGAAGCCGACCTGATGGAAATTTGAAGCAGGCGCTTCCCTCAAACCAGTTATGAACGCTCCCTCTAGCAATCTACCGACGATATCCGGTGCTATCCCGCGCCACGTCGCCATCATCATGGATGGCAACAGCCGCTGGGCGAAACAGCGAGGACTTTCTGTAACCGCCGGGCATAGGGCGGGTGTTGAAGCGGTTCGCGCCGCATTGGAGGCCTGTCAGGCGCGTGGTGTGGAAGTGCTCACCCTGTTCGCGTTCAGTAGTGAGAATTGGGGTCGTCCCGAGCCAGAGGTCCGGGCTCTGCTCGCTTTATTTTCACGCTACCTGAGACGGGAAACCGATAAACTCAACGAAGACAATATCAGACTCAAGTTTATTGGGCGCCGCGACCGGTTTAGTCCCAGACTCTGTCGCCTGATGGAGCGTTGTGAGGGGATGACTGAGAATAACACCGGGGGAACGCTGGTATTGGCGGTGGATTATGGTGGCCACTGGGATATTACAAATGCAGTACAGCGGGTCGCGACAAAAATTGCGAGCGGGGATCTGGAGGCTTCGAAACTTACAGAGCATGATGTTGAGCAGGAACTATCTCTCGCAGGTGAGCCAGCTTTAGACCTGTGTATTCGCACCGGTGGCGATCACAGGGTGTCCAATTTCCTGCTTTGGCAACTGGGCTATGCTGAACTGTTCTTTACGGATGTTTTTTGGCCAGCGTTTGACGCCGCGGAGCTCGATGCTGCGATCGCCGAATTCGGTGCCCGGGAGCGACGCTTTGGCGCAAGAAACATAGCGGATTTGATGTCCTCGCTCACGCCGGTGGGGGAGAGCGACTGAGGTGCTTCGCCAGCGTATTATCACGGCAGTCATTCTCGCTGGCGTCTTTCTAGCCAGCGTTGCATTCCTGAACATGAATTGGTTGGCACTGTTGTTTGCCCTTATTTCCATGGCGGCAGCTTGGGAGTGGGCGGCTCTGGCGGGATGGTCGGCTCCGGTGTTGCGTTGGCTTTACAGTTTGATCTTGTTCTGTGCCATGGCCTCTCTGTGGTTTTTGTGTGAACTCGGGGATGATCCAGCCCGCGCTTTGATCCAGCCCTGGCTTGGCGTGGCCTGCTTCTTCTGGTCTGTCGCTATGTTATTGGTAGAGAGCTACCCCAGATCTACGTGGCTGTGGCGCAGTCCCTTCGTGCGCACGATGATGGGGTGGTTAATCCTCTCTGCCACATGGCTGTCATCGGTGTTCCTTCTCACCTTACCGTACGGTCCCGTTCTGATGGTGGTTTTGGTGTTAGGTGTGGCCACGGCTGATGTAAGTGCTTTTTTTGTTGGGAAGAAATGGGGCGCACACAAGCTCGCCCCCGCGGTCAGTCCCGGGAAAACCTGGGAGGGTTTGTGGGGAGGGGTGCTCGGGGTCATGGTAGTTACTGGAGTTATTGCTTCCCTGTTACCTTTGAGCCTTTCCCACCTCGCTCTTCCCTCCATTTTTGTTCTCGGATTGGCCTTTGCTGGTGCCTCGGTATTGGGGGACTTAACGGTAAGCATGGTCAAACGCATTGGTGGTGTGAAGGACTCAGGGGTGCTGCTACCTGGTCACGGTGGCGTGTTGGATCGTCTCGACAGCTTATGCGGCGCCGCGCCAGTCTTCGCTCTCGGTCTGATCCTCATGGGCTACTGAATCATGCAACGGGTCGTTATTCTGGGAGCTACTGGCTCTATTGGTCTCAATACCCTTGATGTGATTGGTCGTCATCCCGATCGGTTTGAGGTCTATGCCCTCGCGGCTAACCGCTCAGTGGATGAGATGTGCGAGCTCGTTGCCCGCCACAGCCCCAAGATCGCGGTAATGGGATGCGCTGATGCAGCGCAGGCCCTCAAAGACAAGTTGCCAGCGAGTGGAGTCACCGAGGTCAGATCAGGCGAAGCCGCCATGGTCGAGGTGGCTGAGCACCCCGAAATCGACATTGTGATGGCAGCCATTGTCGGTTTCGCTGGGTTGAGACCGGCGCTGGCGGCGGCCGAGGCAGGGAAGCGTTTGCTACTGGCCAACAAGGAAGCGTTGGTAAGCGCCGGCTCGGTATTTATCGATGCTGTTAAGCGCGGGGGCGCCGTGCTGCTGCCCATCGACAGTGAGCACAACGCCATGTTCCAGTGCTTGCCAAGTGACGAATTTGCCAGGCCAACAATGGATGCGGTGGAGAAAATCATCCTGACCGCATCTGGTGGGCCCTTTCGGGGTCAGCTGCGGGAGCAGTTACATAAGGTAACTCCGGAACAAGCCTGCGATCATCCAAACTGGTCGATGGGGCCTAAGATCTCGGTTGATTCGGCAACACTGTTGAACAAAGGTTTGGAGCTTGCGGAGGCCTGCTGGTTGTTTTCAAGGACGCCTTCACAAGTTGAGGTCGTCATTCATCCCCAGAGTATTGTTCACTCGATGATTCGGTATACCGATGGTTCCGTTTTAGCGCAGCTCGGAAACCCTGATATGCGTACGCCTATTGCCTTTGGTCTTGCATGGCCTGACCGGATCGACGCAGCAGTGGATCCTCTGGACTTGGTGGCAGCGGGGCAACTCGATTTTTTGGCTCCTGATCTCGATGCCTTTCCGTGCCTGCGCCTGGCGATGGAGGCTATTGCTCTACCCGGGGGCATGTGCGTCCTTAACGCAGCAAATGAGGTCGCGGTAGCCGCGTTTTTACAGCGGCAAATCAGGTTTACCGGTATTGACCAAGTCATTGAGAAACCCCTCGATTCAGTCAGTCTGGCTGAACCATCCGATCTCTCGGCGGTCGAAGCTCTGGATAGCGAATCACGCCGTCAGGCGTCGGAAATGGTGGCGCAGATGTCAATGGCCGAGAGCGGGATAGGAGATTAGGGATGGCTTTAATCCAAACTATTGTGATCGCGCTTTTTACTCTGGGTGTGCTTGTAGCCTTTCACGAGTATGGACATTTTTGGGTGGCCAGGCGCTGCGGTGTCATGGTGCTGCGATTCTCTATTGGATTCGGTAAAGCCATCTGGCAAACCACCGATCGTCACGGAACCGAGTACACCATTGCGGCCATACCGCTGGGCGGCTATGTCAAGATGCTGGATGAGCGAGAGGGTGACGTGGACCCCTCTGAACGAGCCGCTGCCTTCAATCGTCAATCTGTCTGGAAGCGAATCGCCATTGTTAGCGCCGGTCCATTGGCCAACTTTCTGCTGGCCGTACTGGTTTTCTGGGCCCTGTTCTTTCGGGGTGAGAGCGGTTTGTTGCCCGTGATAGACCGGGTGGAACCTGATACCCCCGCCTACTTTGCTGGCCTTGAGACCGGTCAGGAAATTGTGTCGGTTGATGGGAGAGAGACCCCAACAGTCAATGCGCTCAGCTTCCGTCTTTTGGAGCGCCTTGGGGATACCGGTGACATCGAAATAGCGGCCCGTTACCCGGGTTCAGAAGTGGTCTATAGCTCCACTGCCCCCATTAACCGGTGGTTAGCAGGCGTTGAAAACCCGGATCCACTCGATGGCCTTGGGATCACCTTGGAAATGCCGGTGATTCTTGCGGTTGTCGATGAGGTAACGCCAGAGGGGCCAGCAGAGCGAGCAGGGTTTTTATCGGGAGATGAAATTGTCGCCGCAGACGAAGAAAAAATCGGTGAATGGGCTGACTGGGTCGATTATGTCAGGAGCAGGCCAGAAGTCCCCTTAGTCGCGACAATCATTAGAGATGGATTGCGCCTTCCCATTAAGGTGGTGCCCGAACGCCGGAGCCTCGAGGGGGGTGATATTGGCTCTGTTGGAATGAGTGTGCGCATACCGGCTTTCCCCGAGGAGCGCGTTCGTCGTTTCGACAGAGGGCCTCTGGAGGCCCTGAAGGCCGCCGTCGTAAGAACCCTGGATTTGACGCTGTTTACCTTTGAGTCCATGGTCAAAATGGTGAAAGGGCTGATTTCCCCGGATAACCTGTCGGGCCCCATCACCATTGCCAAAATCGCCGCCTCTTCAGCCGAGAGTGGGCTGTGGTCCTGGTTTGGTTTTCTGGCGCTACTGAGCGTGTCTCTCGGAGCCCTCAACTTGCTACCCATCCCGGTGCTCGACGGCGGGCATCTGCTTTTTTACGGTATCGAGGCTATCAGCGGTCGCGCAGTTCCCGAGCGCATACAGGCCTTTGGCTATCAGCTGGGTTTTGCAATGGTGCTGAGTTTAATGGCGTTTGCCCTGTATAATGATGTGGCCCGCCTGTGATGTTCGAGAAGCTGGCGCGGAGCGTCGGTATTTGCCATGTCCGGCATGGACGAATATCGCCGTCGCCGGCTGTGGAAGCCTGTTTGTATTCCAGCAGCGATCAATAAAAACTTTGGGAGAGATGGCTTTTCATGCAGCCTTTTGATCACTTTAAGTCCGTGCTGATGAAGATTGTGATGTCCAGTGTCTTGGCCTGCGCAGTCATTATGTCGGCGGTGGGTCAAGAGGGGCCGTTCACCATCGCTGACATTCGCGTAGAAGGGCTTCAGCGGATCTCTCCCGGCAGCGTTTTTGCGGCCTTGCCTGTAGGTGTGGGAGACGTAGCGGATACCTATGCGGTGAGGGCTGCGGCAAAAAATCTCTTTGCCACGGGTAATTTCGACGACATCGCCATTGGTCGTGATGGCAGCGTTCTGGTTATCACGGTGGCTGAGCGCCCAAGCATCAGCGAAATCACCATTGACGGTAACAAGGCGATTGAGACCGACGCGCTCCTTGATGGTCTTAAAGGCGCAGGGCTTGCGGTGGGTAATGTTTTTCAGCGGTCTACTCTCGAGGGCATGCAGCTCGAGCTACAACGTCAGTATGTCCTTCAGGGCCGCTATGATGCGCGGATTGATACCGAAGTCATCCCCGAGCCCAGGAACAGGGTGTCGATTGCCATCGATGTCAATGAGGGAACGGTGGCGACGATCAAGCACATTAACGTGGTGGGCAATAGTGTTTATTCGGATGAGGATTTACAGGACATTTTTGAGCTGAAGACGACCGGTTGGCTGTCCTTCTTTACCAGCGATGACAAATACTCCAAGGAGAAGCTGACCTCGGATCTGGAGAAGTTAAGTTCCTACTATTTGGACCGCGGTTATTTGGAGTTCGTTATCGATTCCACACAGATCGCGGTATCGCCAAGTATGGAAGCGGTCTACATCACGGCTAATGTGACCGAGGGTGAGCGATTTACCGTTTCCGATGTCGGGCTCTCTGGAGATCTGGTGCTTCCTGCAGAAGACCTTGAGCGCTTCTTGCTGGTGCGCGAAGGGCAGATTTACTCGCAGCAGCTGGTCACTACGACAGAGGAGTATCTGACCCGGCGTTTGGGTAACGAGGGATACAACTTTGCCAAGGTAACGGGAATTCCCGAGGTGGTGGATGACAGCAACTCGGTGGAGGTAAAGTTCTTTGTTGATCCCGGTAAGAGAACTTACGTTCGTCGGATCGAGTTCAAGGGAAATATGAGTACCGCCGACGATGTATTGCGTCGTGAGATGCGTCAAATGGAGTCGGCACCGGCGTCGGCAGCCTCCATCGAGCAGGGCCGCATTCGTCTGCAGCGGCTGGGCTTCTTCAAGACCACGGAAGTTGAAACCAAGGAAGTGGCTGGTTACGACGATTTGATCGATGTTGAATATACTGTGGAAGAGCAGTCCTTTGGATCAATCGGTGGGTCTATCGGTTACGCGCAGGACGCCGGGCTCATTCTGGGCTTGAACCTCCAGCAGAACAACTTCCTGGGAACCGGACGACGAGTAGGCATCAACCTCAATTCATCCCGGTACCAGGATGTCATCAGTCTCAACTACACGAATCCATACTTTACGGAGGACGGTGTGAGTCGGGGCTGGAGTGTTTTTTATCGCAAGACAGACCTGTCAGAGATCAATGTGGCCAGTTACACCACGGATACCGTGGGTGCGAACATGAACTTTGGGTATCCGATCAGTGAAACTCAGCGATTGGGTTTTTCCTTTGGAATCACTGATACAAAGATTACGGCGGGGCAGTATGCCGTTCAGGAGATAAAGGCGAGCCCACGTCTCGACCCTGCCATTCAGAATTGGTACGAGACCACGCTTCAGGCTGATGGCTCGTATTCCATGCCTGAGGAGCTGCGTCCCATCACCGAGCTCCCGATTACAGCGCTTACATTGCCCGGTCAGGCGGGTTTCCTCGATCTGAACGGGGATCAGTACTTGAATTATTCCTTAACGGGTTCCTGGCTTCAATCGACCTTGAACCGAGGGCAGTTGGCGACTCGTGGTGCCTCCCAGTCGGTTGCTCTTGAAGTGTCAATGCCGTTCTCGGATCTGGAGTTTTACAAGCTTACCTACCGCGGTGAAATCTATTTCCCCATCTGGCGGGAATTTACCCTTCACCTCCGTGGCGAGCTTGGATACGGCGGCGGCTATGGTGACACCACTGAACTACCGTTTTATGAGCACTTCTTTGCGGGCGGATTTGGCTCTGTCCGGGGATTTGAGACCAATACCCTTGGTCCGCGCAGTACGCCGCCCCTGTTGTACGTTGGTAACCAGCCTATCACTGCGATCGATGAGGCTGGCAGACCCACACAGGTTGGCGGACCTGATGGCCGGCAGTACGGTTACGTGGTCGACCCTACGACGGGCAAGGTCGTTGTTCAGCCGGTTTATACAGAGCCTGATCCCTTCGGAGGCAACGTGCTTGCAGAGGGTAGCGCAGAGATTCTGTTTCCCATGCCATTTATCAAGGATCGCAGTTCACTTCGGTCAGCCTTCTTCTTCGATGTTGGCAATGTTTTCAATACCGAATGCCGCAGTAATCAGGTGAATTGTTTTGATGTTGACGCGGGAGAGCTGCGGTACTCTGTGGGAATAGGCGTTACGTGGTTATCGGGATTCGGACCCCTTACCTTCAGTTTGGCGAAGCCACTAAACGCCAGTCCGATCGATGAAAGAGAAGTATTCCAGTTTACGCTGGGACGAAGTTTTTAATTATCAAGTTACGGAGGTTCCCGTGAAAGTAGTGTCAAAGCTGATGGTTCTTGTGGCATGTACCATGTTGCCACTGTTGGCTTCTGCCCAAGGTCGTATTGCGGTTGTGAATTTAGAGGAAGCTATCCTTCAGACAGACTTTGCCCAGCAGCGGCTGGCTGAGTTTGAAGAGAACGAGGACTTCAAAGCAGACAGGGAAGAATTTGAAAGTCTGCGCACAGAGCTTGAAAAACTGGCTCAGGATTTTCAGCGTGACCAGGCCGCAATGAGTGAAGATCAGAAGGTAGCTGCTCGGCAAAAGGTAGCGAGCAAAAATGCTGATCTCGAGTACGTGGGCAAGAAACTCCAATCGATGCAGCAACAAAACGCACAACTTGTTTTTCAGGAGCTGGCGCCTAAAGCGCGTGAGGTCTTGCGCGACATTATTGCGACCGAGCAAATAGGTTTGCTGTTACAGCAGCAAACCGTGATCCATGCTGACCTGGGATACAGCATCACCGCCAAGGTAACTGACAAACTAAACCAGTTGCCTGCTGAGGGGTAAGGGCTGCCCCATGACAACACTGGGTGACATCGCCAGCGCCTTGGCGTTGGAGCTCAGGGGTGATCCGGCATTGGAGATTGTGGGCATAGCGCCCCTTGAGCAAGCAGTCTCCAACGAGCTCAGTTTTGTGTCCCAATCGAAGTATCTCCCGCAGCTTTCGGACTCACAGGCAGGTGCTGTTATTTTGCATCCTGATTGGGCATCAAGTTGGTCTGGGGCGTGCCTGCTAAGCGATAGGCCCTACCTTCACTACGCTCGCGCGACTCACCTGTTTGATAACCGCCCGGTACCTACCGGGACTATTCATCCAACGTCATTGGTTCACGAGAGCGCTACTTTGGGAACTGGTGTCACCGTTGGTCCCTATGCGGTCATTGAGGCCGGCGCCTCTATTGGTTCCGATACGCTGGTCGGAGCAGGCGTACATATTGGGGCCGGCAGTTCGGTGGGGGAAGGCACGCGAATATATCCCGGCGTGGTCCTTTACCACGGCGTGACCATCGGAGATGCTTGCATCCTTCACGCCAACGCCGTGATTGGTGCCGATGGCTTTGGTTTCGCGCCCGGAGAGGCCCGATGGGAGAAGATCCTCCAGCTAGGTGGAGTGATCATCGGAAATCATGTGGAAATAGGGGCGAGTACAACAATCGACCGCGGTGCCTTGGGCAACACGGTGCTGGAGGATCATGTGATCCTCGATAATCAGATTCATATTGCTCACAACGTCCGGATAGGTGAGCGTACCGGGATAGCTGCCTGCTCGGGAATAGCCGGTAGCACTACGATCGGCAGGGATTGCACACTGGCTGGGATGGTTGGCGTGAGTGATCATCTTACCATCGGAGACAATGTTCACATTAACGGGCAGGGGCGAGTCACGCGATCTATCGCTGAACCCGGTGTTTATGCCTCGGGTACGCCGATCCAACCGCATCGAGACTGGAGCAAAAATGCAGTGCGCTTTGAGCAACTTGCTCAAATGGCCAAGCGAGTGGCTCAACTTGAGAAAAAGCTTGCCAGTCTGATGGAATCGACCAATCCCGATTGAGGAGACAATCTTGTGATTATGGATATCGACGCAATTCGCGAGCATCTGCCTCATCGCTACCCCTTCCTGTTGGTCGATCGCGTAGTGGATATCGAACTGGGTAAACGGATAGAAGCCTATAAAAACCTGAGCATTAACGAACCTTTTTTTGATGGACACTTCCCGGATAATCCGGTGTTTCCCGGTGTGCTGCTTGTGGAGGCAATGGCGCAGGCAGCCGGTATTCTGGGTTTTAAGTCGATGGGTAAAACCCCAGCAGATGGCTCTATTTACTACTTGGTAGGGGTCGATAACCTGCGCTTCAAGCGTCCCTGTGTTCCTGGCGATCGTGTCCATTTGCACGCGGAAATTGTCAGCGAGCGGCGAGGCATCTGGAAGTTTGCCGTGCGCGCTGAGGTAGAGGGAAATATCTGCGCGTCAGCCACTATTTTGTGCGCGGATCGATAATCGGTGATCCATCCAACAGCCATTGTTGATTCTTCGGCGCAAATAGCCGACTCGGCGACGATCGGTCCTTACTCTATTGTTGGGCCAGGGGTGACTGTCGGTGATGAAACGGTGATCGAATCACATGTGGTGGTTAAGGGGCCCACCACAATTGGCGCCCGCAATCATATTTACCAATTCTCTTCGATTGGGGAGGCAACACCCGACCTCAAATACCGTGACGAACCCACTGAGTTACGCATTGGTGATGACAACATTATCCGGGAGAACGTCACGATCCACCGGGGCACCGTACAGGATAAATCCCTCACCGAGATAGGCTGCCACAATTTGATCATGGCGTATGTTCATATCGGTCACGATAGCGTGGTGGGCGACCACACTATTCTGGTAAATAACACGGCATTGGCCGGACACGTTATCGTCGGTGACTGGGCAATCCTCAGCGGCTACACGCTGGTTCATCAGTTTTGCAAGATCGGTGCCCACAGCTTTAGTGGTATGGGAACCAGCATAGGCAAAGACGTGCCGGCGTATGTGACGGTGGCGGGATCGCCGGCGCAGGCCAAGACGATAAATGCCGAGGGATTGCGACGCCGGGGGTTCGACCCCCATGCCATCGCCGAATTACGCCGAGCGTATAAAATCATCTACCGGCAGGGCCTGACTCTTGATGCAGCGGTTCAGCGTCTGGAAGGGATGGCTAAGGAAACGCCCGAAGTCCAGCCGTTGGTGGATAGCCTTCACGCTTCAGAGCGTGGCATTGTCCGTTGAGGTGTCCGAGACTTCCTTGCACATTGGAATCGCAGCAGGAGAGACCTCGGGAGATATACTCGGGGCTGCTGTTGCCCGCGAGCTGAGAGCCCGGCTCGGTAACGGGCTGAGTTTGTCAGGTATCGGGGGATCCCGCCTCGAGGAGCAGGGCCTGCAGTCTCTACACCCCATGGATCGGCTGTCAGTCTTTGGCATTGTAGAGCCCATGAAGCGATTGCCTGAGTTACTTCGCATACGTCGGGACCTTTGTGAGCAACAACTGCGTCAGCGCCCCGATTGCTTTCTTGGCATCGATAGTCCCGATTTCAATCTTGGCGTTGAATCACGGTTGCGCCGGGGGGGGGTGAAGACCGCGCACCTCGTGAGTCCTTCCGTCTGGGCGTGGCGAGCAGGCCGCATAAAGCGTATCGCAAAGTCTGTGGATTTAATGCTCTGCCTGTTGCCGTTCGAGGTTTCAGTCTATGAGGAGGCTGGGATTCCCGCTACCTGTGTTGGTCACCCCTTGGTAGAGGAACTTGCCGCGCTTCCTGATCCATTTCTAATCCGTCAGCAACTCGGTGTAGAGCAGCAGGCGAAGGTGTTGGCGGTTCTGCCGGGAAGCCGCGAGGGTGAAATCGCGGCTTTGATGCCGATCTACGTTGAGACTATCAAGCGTTTGCACAGTGTAGATCCTGCGCTCAGATTTATTATTCCTGCGGCCAATCAAGATAGGGAGCGGCAGATCGACGCAGCTCTGCAGGGCACAGATCTGCCGGTGAGGGTTGTGCAGGGCCAGGGACGGGAGATCATGGCGATGGCTGATGTGGTTCTGTTGGCGTCTGGTACCGCCACTCTTGAGGCGATGCTGCTCAGAAAGCCGATGGTCATCGCCTACCGCATGCACTGGTTATCCTGGCAGATACTTTCGCGCCTTGCGATTACGCACTTTGTGGGGTTACCCAATGTGCTGGCTGGGCGAGCCCTGGTGCCAGAGCTGTTGCAGGACGCGGCGACCCCTGACGCGCTGGCCGCGGCCGTCGAGAACGCCCTTGAGCGTGGTGATCTAGAGCAAGTCCCGTATTTTGACGAATTGGCAGCCATGATTGGCGGCGGCTTTCCCCAGCGGTCGGTCGACGCACTCGAAGGGTTAACGGGCTAGTTCGCGTGGCGGATCTGTTTGCCGAGCTGAGTCATCGGTTGGTGGCAGGTGTGGACGAAGTGGGAAGGGGGCCTCTTGCAGGCGACGTAGTGGCGGCGGCGGTGATTCTCGGTGAGAGAGTCCCGTTGGGAATTGCGGACTCCAAAAAGCTATCGCCTCTGCGTCGGGAGGCACTTTCCAAAGAAATCAAAGAGCAGGCGCTGGCTTGGTCCATAGGCCGCGCATCGGTGCAGGAAATCGATGCGCTTAATATTCTCGAAGCTGCACTGTTGGCGATGAAACGAGCGGTTGAGGGTCTGGCCGTAAAGCCTGAACTGGTTCTGGTCGATGGTAACCGCTTGCCACGGTGGACCTACGAGGCCCGACCGATCATTGGGGGGGATGCGCTCGAGCCTGCTATAGGGGCCGCCTCAATTCTCGCTAAGGTTCAGCGAGACGGTGAGCTGACGATGCTTGATGAGAAGTATCCCGAATACGGTTTTGCCAAGCACAAAGGTTATCCCACTCGGGAACATTTGCAGGCACTAGCGACTCACGGGGTGCTGGACGTGCACCGCCGGAGTTTTGGTCCGGTAAAACGCTTGCTCAAGGCCGACTGAGTCGGCTAGCGTACCCCCTATGAGTGCTTTTGTTCATCTACGCGTCCACACCGAGTTTTCCCTCAGCGACGGGATCGTCAGGATTCCCAAGCTTGTGGAAGCGGTTGCGGCGATGGACATGCCTGCCGTGGCGATTACTGACCTCACCAATTTTTACGGCCTCATCAAGGCCTACAAGGCTGCACAGTCTGCGGGTATTAAGTTGATCGTGGGCGTCGATTTTCTGCTTGAGGATCCATCGGACAGGGACAGGCCCCATAATTTGACCCTGTTGGCAATGAATGACGCTGGCTATCGCAACTTGATTTGCTTGATCTCCAAGGCTTGGCAACAGGGGCAGTATTTGGGCACCGCCCGAATTGATCGTGACTGGATTGCCGAGTTTAGCGATGGTGTTCTTGCTCTCTCAGGTGGGCGTCAGGGGGATGTAGGCCAGCTGCTGATCCACGGGCACACAGACGCAGCGCGTGCGGCGTTGACCGACTGGATGGCAATTTTCCCCGATCGCTTCTACCTCGAGCTGCACCGAACGGGAAGGCCGGATGAAGAGGATTTCATTCACGAGGTTATAGTTCTTGCCGCTGAGCTGGATTGCCCGGTGGTGGCCACTAACGATGTACGATTTCTTGCTCAGGAGGAGTACGAAGCCCATGAGGCAAGAGTCTGCATTGGAGACGGTCGCACCTTGGACGATCCTCGTCGCCCTCGGCTTTACTCGGAGCAGCAATTCCTCAAATCTCCCGAGGAGATGGAGGCGCTCTTCTCCGACATTCCTGAGGCTCTCGCTAACAGTGTTGAAATAGCCCGTCGCTGCAGCGTCACGATCCCGCTGGGTGAGCCCTACCTGCCAGATTTTCCCGTGCCGGAAGGCATGACAATTGATGAGTTTCTGGCGAGGCAATCCCACGAGGGGTTAGTGCGTCGATTCGAGGATCTCCAGATTGTGGACGAAGATACACGTCAACAATATCGGGATCGGCTGGACTTTGAGCTTCAGACCATCAGTGAAATGGGATTCCCCGGTTACTTTCTTGTCGTCATGGACTTCATACGCTGGGGCAAAAAGCAGGGTATACCGGTGGGGCCTGGCCGAGGGTCAGGGGCAGGCTCGCTCGTTGCCTATGCGTTGGATATTACCGATCTTGATCCACTGCAGTATGACCTGCTGTTTGAGCGTTTTCTGAATCCACAGCGGGTCTCGATGCCTGATTTTGACGTGGATTTCTGCATGGAGCGGCGTGACGAAGTGATTGACTACGTCGCACAGACTTACGGTAAGGAGGCTGTTTCCCAGATTATTACGTTTGGCACCATGGCGGCAAAAGCCGTGGTGAGAGATGTCGCCCGGGTTCAGGATAAGCCCTACGGCCTGGCAGATAAAATGTCCAAGCTGATCCCCTTCGAAGTAGGTATGACCCTCGACAAGGCCTTCGAGCAGGAGGAAGCCCTCCGGCGATTGCTGGAGGAAGATACATCGGCCCAAGAAATCTGGGACATGGCTCGGCAGCTTGAGGGAATCACCCGCAATGTGGGCAAACATGCTGGGGGGGTGGTGATCGCTCCCTCGCGTTTGACCGATTTTTCACCGTTGTATTGCGATGAGGAGGGGAGTGGCCTCGTCACCCAATACGATAAGAATGACGTTGAGGACGCGGGACTCGTTAAGTTTGACTTTCTGGGACTGAGAACCCTGACCATCATTGACTGGGCTGTCGAGATGATCAACGCCTCCCAGCGCAATGGTGACTCTGCCCTTAATATCGCCAATATCCCTCTGGATGATGCTCCGGTCTTTGACTTACTCAAGCGTGCCGAGACGACCGCTGTATTTCAGCTGGAATCTCGGGGTATGAAAGACCTTATCAAGCGGCTTCAACCGGACAGCTTTGAGGATATCATCGCCCTGGTCGCGCTGTTTCGCCCCGGTCCTCTTCAGTCGGGAATGGTGGATAATTTCATCAACCGAAAGCACGGTAGAGAGGCCCTAGCTTACCCGGATCAGCAGTATCAGCACCCCTCACTCCAACCGATATTACAGCCCACCTATGGAATCATCCTGTATCAGGAGCAGGTCATGCAGATCGCCCAGGAATTGGCCGGCTACACGCTAGGCGGTGCTGATTTACTCCGGCGTGCCATGGGTAAAAAGAAACCGGAAGAAATGGCCAAGCAGCGGTCGGTTTTTGAAGAGGGGGCGGTCTCCAAAGGGGTTGACGCCGAACTGGCCATGAAAATCTTCGACTTGGTCGAAAAATTTGCGGGTTACGGATTTAACAAGTCTCATTCTGCGGCTTATGCGCTGGTCTCTTACCAGACCGCTTGGTTGAAAACCCATTATCCGGCGGAGTTTATGGCGGCGGTGATGAGTTCGGAGATGGACAATACCGATAAGTTGCTGACGTTCCGCGATGAATGCCGCCTGATGAAGCTTGTACTCAAGTCCCCCGGGGTCAACGAGGGACAGTACGCATTTGCGGTCAACGGCTCGGGTGAAATTGTCTATGGTCTGGGCGCGATCAAAGGCCTCGGTGAGGGACCGATTGAAAATCTTATCGCGGCGCGATCGGATGGCGGACCTTTCAAAGATCTTTTTGATCTTTGTGCTCGCACTGATCCGAAGAAAGTCAATCGTCGAGCTCTGGAAGCACTAGTAAAAAGTGGTGCGCTCGATGAATTTTCTGCGGAACGTTGGATACAACTTAGCGCGCTGGACGACGCGCTGCGCGCGGCAGAACAGGACGCTGCCAACAGCGCAGCGGGGATGAGCGATCTGTTTGGTAGCGTTGCGCCTTCGAGTGACGAAGACGACGTCTATGGGGAGCACCGCCGAGCCCGGGCCTGGACGTTAAAGGAGGTTTTGAATGGGGAAAAGGAAAGTCTCGGGTGCTTCTTGAGCGGCCACCCTATTCAGGAATATGAGCAGGAACTTCGGAAGTTCGTGCCTCGCCGAATACGGGATTTACAGGTAGACACAAGCACCACAGTGGCGGGCATTATTGTCGACGTCAGGGCGATAAAGACTCAGCGTGGTGTCATGGCGGTCGTGAAGCTGGATGACAACACGGGGCAAATCGAATGTACTGTCTACGCTGAAGCCTACAGTGATCACCGGGATCTGCTGGAGAAAGATCGTGTCGTGCTACTGGAAGGTCGCCTTCAGCACGATGACTACACCGGCGGACTTTCCATGCGGGTGAGGGAAATAAGATCTCTGGAAGATGCCCGTCAGGGGCAGGTAAGAGAGATAAGGCTTAGGATCAACTACAGCGAGCTGGAGAACGGTCTCAAACTTGCCCTTCGTCAAGTTCTGGAAGCTGATGGTGGTGGGACCTGCCCAATTACACTCGATTACAACCAGCCAAAAGCGTCAGCCCTCATTCGCTTGGGTGAGCGATGGTGCGTTGATCCCAGTGACGAGCTGCTCGAAAAACTGCGGGGAGCGGTAGGCGGTGAGGCGGTGGAGGTGATTTATGACAGGTAGATACCTGACGCTACTGATCCTGCTGTTGACAGGCTGCACCAAAGCACCCGACTGTCAATTTGAAGGCGAGCCATTGACAGCGAAAAGTGCCGGCTGTTTGGTTTACCAGAATGACGCTTTGCTGCTGGTCTCTTCTCACGATGACGAGTGGGGCCCGCCAGGGGGAAGCGTTGATGCCGGAGAGAGTGCGCAGTGTGCCGCGACAAGAGAGACCTGGGAAGAGACGAGTTTGGTAGTGTCAGCGGGAGAACTTGTCCGCATTTTTGATAATGGATTTCATCTCTTTTGGTGCTCTTCTGGATTACTTTCTGAGCCTGAAATACGTCGCCCATTGGAAATCAAGGCGACCGCATTTTACCCGGTATCGAGTTTTGGAACTCTTAAATGGCGCTTTCCTGATCAAGGGGATGCGCTTGCAGCATTAATAGCAGACCGCTTGGAGACTGAAGCTAATGCAAAATGACGCGATTGAGGCAGCGGTGTTCCGCCGACTGTTAGCTCACCTTGACGACAGGAAAGATGTACAGAATATCGAGTTGATGACTCTTGCAGGATTCTGCCGCAACTGCCTGTCCAAGTGGTATGTCGCGGAGGCGGCTGAGAGAGGGAAAGAGGTAGAGATGGAGACGGCCAGGGAACTGATTTACGGCATGCCTTATTCAGAGTGGAAAGCTCAATATCAGACCGAGGCTACCGCCGAGCAATTGGCGGCATTTGAAGCTTCTCAAACATCCTCAAGCTAGCGTAGCGAGCACTTCTTCGAGCGATAGCACGTCCGCATATTTCGCATTTAGATCGAAAAGATTTGCCTGGTGGGCGTCGGGGTTGCGATCGCCGACTGCCTCTTTGGGCACCACTACCCTGTAATTGTTTTGCAGTCCGTCGACGGCGGTGGCTCTCACGCAGCCACTGGTTGTTAAGCCCGTAATCACCAGAGAGTCGACATGTAATGATTGTAAGGTGTCGTCGAGATCCGTGCCATGAAAGCAACTGGCATGACGTTTCTCGAGTCTAATGTCGCTGTTCTCTATCGGTAGTCGAGGATCGAACTCCACCCAATGAGAGTCCGGGGTTAATAGATTCAAATCCGGGAGTCGACTGCGGAAGACGCTGGCATGGTCAGGGTCACGGTAAATCACCGTGCTCAGGACGACGGGTAAGCCCTTGGTATGGAATGCATCCATGAGTTGGCAGTTTGCAGCAACAACAGTGTCCGCCCGAGAGCCCAAGGGGCAGGTGGGATCGGTAAACCCCTTCACAACATCCACAACAATAAGGGCCGGACGTGCTCCCAGTCCCTGAAGATGGTGCTGTAGCGTGCGGGAAAAAGTCATTAGGGCTCCTTGGTCAAAGGCTGAGTGTCGTTACTATTGCGCCGTTAGTCACAGAAGCGACATGATACGTAGAAGTCATACGCCGCCAGCATCAGGGCGGTTTAGACATCCCTCTGCCCTTAGGCCACATGACAGGAGAGCTTATGGGAATTCGAACACGGACGGTACTAGCCTTACTCATGGTCTTTTCTTTGGACGTCCAAAGTGGCGATGACGCAGAGCGCCAGGTGTTTGTGGGCGGGTTGATCTACAGCATGGATGACGTGGCCACGCGGCACACGGCGATGGTGGTAGAGGGAAATCGAATTGTATATCTGGGTGATGACTCGGGGGCTATGGCATGGGCGCGAGACCAATCCGATGTGCTGTCGCTCGATGGAAAATCGGTTTTTCCCGGGTTTATAGACACCCATATTCATATTATGGATACCTTGCCCCTGATGGATGGCGCAATGCTGTCCCCTTCGCAAAGTGCCGATGAAGTTCTGGCTTCCCTGAAACAGCACGTAATTAACAATCCAGATCAGAATCCTGTTCTGGGGGCAGGCTTTCTGGCGCGAGCCTTTGGTATCAATGGCCCCACTGCCGCACAGCTGGATGAAATTGTGAGCGACAAGCCCGCGCTGATCATCGACGAGGGTGGTCATACGGCATGGGTTAACTCCAAAGCACTGGCCATGGCCGGTATTAGTCAGTCGACACCAGACCCGGTTCCCGGGGCCCATTTTTTTCAGCGGGATGAGGAGGGCGTGCCGACAGGTTGGCTGGTTGAGGGGGCGGCGATCGATCCGGTCGCGACAGTGTTGAATCTTGTGTCGAAGGAGGTATTACAGACTAAAGCCCCAGATTTTTTTGAAAAAATGTCTGCCGTTGGTCTCACCGCGGCATTCGATGCCGGCATGATTGATACCGAGGAGGTCGGTCGAGAGGTCGCCCTCGCGCTCGCTCAGGAGCAGCGCCTGCCGGTTCGAGTGGTGGCGTCGCTCTACGTTAACCGCCCCTCAGACTTGATCGATTCCGTCGAAAATCTCCGTGAGCTTAACAAGCGCTATGATCACCCCTTCTTCGAAGTGAATACCCTCAAGCTCTCTCTTGACGGCACTGTGGAAGCCAAAACAGCAGTGACTCTGGAGCCTTATTCAATCCCCGAGGGCCACCGGGCGACACCTCTGCTACCGCCAAGCGAAATGACAGGTACTGTCATCGAGGCAGCGGGTCGCAACATCGATCTGCATTTACACGCGATCGGTGATGGCGCCGTGAAGGCCGCGCTCGATGCTATTGAAGCGGCACGCACCACTCATCCAGACACGCTTAGTCGTTTTACTATCTGTCACATTGAAGTGGTTGATTCACAGGATATACCGCGTTTCGCAGCGTTGAATGTAGTTGGGCAAACCACGCCGACGTGGTTTGAATATGATTATCTGGCACTCGAGTATCTTGGCCGCGCCCGATTCCAGCAGCTCTACCCGATTGCTTCAATCAGACGCCAGGGGGCGAAAATCACCTTGGGAAGCGACTATCCGGTTACCTGGATTGGGGAAGATGCGCTAAATCCCATGTTCAATATTGAAATGGCCGTTACCAGACAACAGGCGGGCAATCGTGACTATCCGATTCAGGCAAAAATCAGCGAAAGACTGAGTGTGGATCAAGCCATCCGGGCTCATACAATAGATGCTGCCTGGCAGCTTGGTCTGGAGGATGATATTGGTAGTCTGGAGCTTAATAAGCTGGCTGATTTCGTTATTCTCGATGAGGATCCATATGCAGTACCAATCTATGATCTACATCGTATTCAAGTAAATCGCACCTATTCTGATGGTCGATTAGTTTATGAGAGGCGACCATGATAAATGGTGTACATCACATAACCCTGCTCGTTCGGGATCTTGAAAAAGCGGTATCCCAATGGCGGCAACAGCTCGCTGTTGGAGAGGTGCTGCTCGATGATCTGCCCGGGCGGGGCGTCAAAACGGCCCGATTCAAGGCTGGCGACGTCTGGCTCGTGTTGGTTCAGCCGGTTACAGAAGGCGAGCCAAAGCGCGTGTTAGAGGAGCGAGGCGAAGGGTTGTTTCTGCTCTCCCTTGGTGTCGACAGCTTGCAGGCCGCGACCGATCAGGTTGTCCTTGGTGGCGGCGCGATGACAGCAAACGAGCCCCGCTCTGGATTGGAGAATTGGCTGGTAAACGATGTTAGTCCTGACACGCTTTCTGGGGCGCTGGTGCAACTCTGCGAAGAACAGTGACCGTGGAAGTAACCGTGAAGAGCGAGATGACAAAGATTAACCAGACGAAAATCTGTCACCGGTGGAGTCGGTATTGTTTGACGCTTGCCTAACGTGATGTGATTGTGGGTGTGGTTTTAGCAGTACAGTCGATCGAGGAAGACACCATGACTGATTCAGTAGTAATTAAGGAAGTAGCCGCTCGAGATGGCTTGCAGGCACAGCCGAAGCATCTGACGTTGGAGCAGCGGCAACAGCTGATTGAGGCGCTTGCCGAGACAGGCGTACCTGAACTGGAGATTGGTAGTTTTGTCTCCCCCAAAGCGGTCCCTCAGATGGCGGGTACCGATGTTCTTGCAGCTAATCTGCCGGCCCCGGCAATTTCATACTCGGCGCTGGTACCCAATATGAAAGGCTATGACGCAGCTATCGGTTGTGGGGTAAAGACTCTGGCAATTGCTTTAGCAGCGACTGAGGAGATGAACCAGAACAACATCCGAATGAGCCTCGAGCAAACTTTTGCGATGGGCGAAGACCTGATGACCCGGGCGAACAATGAGGGCGTTTCTGTGCATGCTTATTTGGCGGTGGCCTTTGAGTGCCCTTATGAGGGGCCGGTGTCTCCAGATGTCGTGCTGTCTCAGGCACGCCAGTTGATGGCATGCAAACCCGCGCGTCTGGTGATTGCGGACACAATTGGGGCAGCGAATCCGGGTGCGGTCAGGGATTTAATGAAGCCACTGGTCGAAGAATTCGGTGCCGATGCTCTGGGCTGTCACTTCCATGACACCCGGGCGATGGCAATGGCAAACGTGTACGCCGCTCTTGAAGTGGGTGTGCGACAGTTTGATTCCTCAGCGGGTGGATTAGGAGGTTGTCCTTTCGCGCCAGGAGCGAAAGGCAACGTGGCCACAGAGGATGTTGTGATGCTGTGCGAGGCGATGGGCTATTCGACGGGTATTGCCATGCCTCGGCTGTTAACGGCGGTCGAGCTGCTGAGCGAGTTTATTGGGTCGCCCCAGGGTGGGCGAGCTCACTACTGGCTGTCCAAGAACGCGGCGTAGCATGAACGTCAGCGAGGCGATTGTAGGCCGGCAAAGTATTCGCGCGTTTGATTCCACCCGAGAAGTAAGTGATGACCTGATCATGTATCTGATCGATATCGCGGGTCGGGCGCCCTCTGGTTCCAATATCCAGCCTTGGCAGGTATATGTGGTAAGGGGCGATCGTAAGGAGAGAATTACGGCGGAGTGTTCACGTCGCTTTCTTGAGGGTGATGAGGGTGATGCAGAGTATCACTATTACCCAAAAAACTGGCGCCAACCTTACATTGGAAGACGACGGGAAACGGGGTTTGGTCTCTATGGTTTGCTCGGTATCGACAAGGCGGATACGGAAGCGGTCCAGCGCTATCGAGTGACCAACTATCAGTTTTTCGGAGCGCCGGTTGCCTTGTTTTTCACGATCGATCGGGATATGGAGCTGGGTAGCTGGCTCGACTATGGCATGTTTCTGCAGTCGCTCATGCTGGCCGCCAGAGAAGAGGGACTCGAGAGCTGCCCTCAGGCGGCTTTCTGCCCCTATTATGATAGCGTCATGCCGCTTCTGGAGGCGCCTGATGAGCAGATGCTGGTCTGCGCCATCTCTCTGGGCTACCCAGCCGCCGGTGCGCTTGTTAATACCTTTCGCACAAGTCGTCTTGCCGCCAACACCTTTACCCGTTTCGTCGATTAGGCGAGGTTAACCAGCCCTCGCCACCATTTGCTTGGCAATGATCATGCGCTGTATTTCATTGGTACCCTCGCCAATGCATAACAAGGGCGCGTCGCGGTAGAAGCGTTCGATTTCATATTCCGGTGAGTAGCTGTAGCCACCAAAGATGCGCATGGCGTCGAGGCTGTTTTGAACCGCGGTCTCGGAGGCGAAAAATTTGGCCTGTCCGGCCTCAAGATCACAGCGCTCTGCTCGGTCGTATTTGACCGCGGCTTCCTGAACCAGAAGTGCAGCAGCAGCTGCCCTTGTTGACATCTCGGCGAGTTTTAGCTGAATCGCCTGATGCTCCGAAATCGCCTTACCAAACGTCTTGCGCTCCATAGCGTAGGCGAGCGCCATGTCGGTAGCGCCTTTTGCCATGCCCGCACCACGGGCGGCGATATTGATGCGTCCGAGCTCCAGTCCACCCGCTACCTGCTGAAATCCTCGCCCCTCCTCGCCGCCAATAAGATTGTCAGCGGAGACCGCAAAGTCCTCAAAAATCAGTTCCGCGCTATCTATGGCTCTGTACCCGAGTTTCTTCAACTTTTTACCGACGCTGAAACCCTCGCCTTTTTCGCACAAGAACAGACTCATCCCCTTGTGTCGTGGCTCTGCGAGCGGATCGGTCTTGGTTAGCACCGCTAGGCAGTTCCCTTTGATGCCATTTGATATCCAGGTTTTCGTCCCGTTAATCACGTAGTTGTCACCATCGCGGCGAGCCACCGTGCGAATCGATTGAAGGTCTGATCCGGCATCAGGTTCGGTAAGACCGATTCCTCCGCGTAGCTCCCCCGATGCAAATTTAGGTAGGAAGTGGGCTTTTTGCGCTTCGGTGCCCGCACGCTGAACGCAGCTGGCCATGATGAGGTGGGAGTTAAAGATCCCTGATGGCGCCATCCAGACTTCACAAATTCGAGACACGATTTTCGCGTAGGTGCTTGCGCTGAGGCCCAACCCTCCGTATTCCTCGTCGATCGTGGCGCCGAAGAGCCCCAGTTCTTTCATCTGTTCAACAAGTTCTTCAGGATATTGGTCGGCCTGATCAAATTCTCGAGCGATCGGTTTTAGTTCCTGATCCACCCATTTGTCGATGGTGGCCAGGATTTGTTGTTCCAGATCTGTATCGGTTGCCATGGGTAACTCCTGAGTGGGGTGGCGATAGAGGGCGCGAGGCGGGACTCAGCTAGCTGCGGGCGGCCTCTTGGGAATCAGCATCTGCCGCTCAAAGACGCATACCTCAGCGTTATCTTGGTTTATTCCTTTGGTCAGCACGCTGACGATTCCGGCATTCGGCCGGGATTTGGATTCCCGTTTGTCCAGTACCTCGCTATTGGCGTAAAGGGTGTCGCCCGGGAATACCGGATTGGGCAGCTTGATCTCCTTCCACCCCAGATTGGCGATTGCCTTGGCACTGACATCGGACACGCTCATACCAACTACCACCGCCACCGTTAGCGGGCTGGCGATCAAGGGTCGGCCGAACTCAGTTGTCGCAGCGTACTCCTCGTCGAAATGCAGTGGATGCGTATTCATTGTCAGTAGCGTGAACCAGCTGTTGTCTTGTTGCGATATCGTTCTGCCGGGGAGGTGATGATAGACATCGCCTATCTCAAAATCTTCGAAGTAGCGGCCGCCCATCTGGGCGTAGCGAGTGGCAATATCGGTGTTGGTCATCCTGTGCTCCAGCGTAAAGGATCTGCCTCTCCTCGGATTATCCAAGGCACTTTTGGGAGAGGGGGTACTGCGTTAATATGTACGGACATCTCAAAGTGTGTTTTAACGGGGGAGAATATGCAACAGGCGTCAGGGGCTGTGGCCCGAGGATCTGGACGGCCCCTGTACAGAGAGATAGCAGATGACCTGCTCGCGGGTATTGGCCAGGGCATTTTCCCCGTCGGCACCCTGCTTCCCGGTGAGATGGAGCTCATTCAACGGTATCAGAGTAGTCGCCACACCGTGCGCGAGGCCCTTCGAGTGCTTGAAGACATGGGGATCGTTCAGCGCCAGCGCGGTCGCGGTACGTTGGTACTCTCCCCGGAAGCACAACCGGCTTTTGTGCAGATGGTCAAATCGCCTGAGGAACTGTTTAGCTACCCAGCCGACAGCGCCTTCCGGGTTGTGGCTGAAGAAGCGGTAACGCTAAGCGGTTCGGCGGCGCAACGATTGAAGGCGGTCAAAGGAAGCCGGTGGACCAGAATGTCCGGTCCTCGGACGTTCGAATCGGGCATGCCGGTTTGCTGGACGGACGTGTATGTGTTGCCCGAATACGCCACTATCGCCCGGCAGCTTGGGGGTGCAAATTCCCGTCCCGTTTACGAGATCATTAGCAAGGCCTTTGGCGAAGAAGTCCAAAAAATTGGTATTGAAATCTATGCGAGTAGTTTCGACGAAGAGCGAGCCAAGGCTCTCGGGGTCGACGTGGGTACACCCTCCCTATGTTTATGCCGACGTTATTATGGCAATAAAGGCCGCCTCTTCGAGATATCAGTATCCGAGCATCCCGCCCAGAACTACAGCTATTCACTGGAGTTTACTAGCGGCTGGCAAAACGCTGGCCACTGGTCTTGGAATAAATAACCACAGCGGAGTAACCCGATGAGTGACCGAGTGTTGGCTGCCACGCGGAGTTTTATGTTTGCGCCGGCGAATCACCCTCGACGTGTCGAGAAAGTATTCGAGCTGGGTGCGGATGCCGTCATTCTTGATTTAGAAGATGCGGTTGCGATCGCCGAGAAGGAGATGACCCGGAGCAAGGTTGTTGAGGCCTTCAAGGCGGCGGACGGACGTGCTCTACACTACGTCAGGGTGAACGGTGCGGACACCCAATACTGTCAGGAAGATATTAAACAAACGGTAGGAGCGTGGCTGGATGGTATCGTCCTGCCAAAAGTTGAATCACCCGAGGTGCTCAGACAGGTAGATCAGTGGGTCAAAGAGGTGGAAAGTGCCGCCGGCATAACAACGGGCAGCCTCGACCTTCTTCCTATCATCGAGACGGCGGCGGGAGTAGAGAACGCTGCGGCTATCGCGACTGCCGGTAGTCGGGTTAAGCGGCTCGCTTTTGGTGGCGGGGACTATACCCTTGACCTCGATTATCTCTGGTCGGCTGACGAGGAGGTGCTTCAGTATGCTCGGGCACGCTTGTCTCATGCATCCCGGCTTGGCGATCTGCTACCCCCGGTGGATACGGTGGTGTTGCAGATCAACGATAACGAGCGTTTCATTGCCTCTGCCGAGCGGGGTCGGAAGTATGGTTTCGGCGGCAAGTTGTGCATTCATCCAAATCAGGTTCCCTTGACCAACCAGGTGTTTACCCCATCGACAGATGAGATAGCGCACGCTCGAGCTGTGGTGGCGGCATTTGAGGAGGCAGAGAGCCAGGGGTCAGCTTCGATTCAGTTGGACGGCTATTTCATTGATTATCCTATTGTTTATAAGAGTCAGCGCATTCTGGCCCTGGCTGATTTGCTAGAGGCCAAGCAATAGGTTCGCTATCTGCGTTCCGCTTCGCTAAAATGTCCGGACATTTTTCGGTAGGGACATTGGATTGTGGCGGCGGTTGAGAGTCGGAAAGAGTGGGAAGACAAGGCAGAGAGTCCTGCGGCCTGCTTTGCTCGTGTCGGCTTGGGAGTATCACATTCGCAGGTTCCCGAGCGGGTATGGCAATACCTTAAATGTTGCGTAGCGGATGCCATCGGCATTGCCTACGCCTCACACCACTATAATTTTTCTGATCGCACTCGCAAGGCGATTGAGGCGTTTGATGAGGCCGGCGCTGCCGTCGCCATAGGCTGTGAAAGGCTCTACCCCCAGCGAGATGCGGCGTTAATCAACGGGGTTTTAGTCCATGGTCTTGATTACGATGACACTCATCTGCCGTCGGTTGTTCACTGTTCGGCAAGCGCCTTGCCCACAGCGCTTGCCCTGTCTCATCGCGCCGAGGTAAGCGGCACCGAGCTGTTAATGGCTGTCCTCGTGGCGCTGGAAATTGACGGTCGGCTGGGTGCCGCTGCCGGCGGTGTATTTCAGGAGCTGGGTTTTCACCCGACGGGTGTGGTAGGCATCTTCGGCGCAACCGTAGCGGCTGTGCGCCTGCTGGGCGGCTCCCAGTTCGATGCTGTTAATGCACAGGGAATCGCCCTGAGCATGGCTGGCGGCAGCATGGCGTTTCTGGATGAAGGTGCCTGGACGAAGCGACTGCATCCCGGCTGGGCGGCTTCGTCTGCGCTCACTGCTGCCCGGCTGGCCGTATCCGGATTTCAGGCGCCCCAAGATGCCTATGGCGGTCGCTTCGGTTTTTATTCGCTGTTTACCCGTGATGCCAGTCGGGCGGAGGGACTGAACTGGCGGCCTGACAGTCAGCCCTGGGCGCTGGACGAGGTGGCGATAAAGCCCTATCCGGTCTGCCACTTCAACCATGCACCCATCGATGCAGCGCTGACGTTGCGCCAGCAGGGTGGTTTCGACGTAGAAGATATCGATCATGTGGTCATCAAGCTGGATGAGCGCCAGTTCGGTGTCGTTGTGGATCCCATTGAGCGCAAGCGAAAGCCCGAAAGCGAATACGACGCAAAGTTCAGTGCTCCCTATGCGGTGGCAACGGCGCTGACAAAGGGGCGATTTGGTTTGCAAGAGCTAGATCAGGATCATCGCAGCGACTCCGTCACACTTGCGCTGGCTGAAAAAATCACTTGCCGGCATGATCCGAGGTCCCGCTATCCTCAGGCTTTTTCGGGTGGGGTTGAGATTACGCTCAAGACGGGAGAAACACTCTGCAAATTTGAAGAGGTGAATCGCGGCGCCGCGGGTCGTTTATTGGAGGAAGAGCAAGTGAAGCAGAAGTTTCTGCAAAACTGCAGCCTCGTCTTACCCGAGGAGCGCGCTGAAGCACTCTGGCATACCATCTGGAATTTGGATGCCCAACCCGATTGCGGTGAATTTTTGAACGCCCTGAGAGGATTGTCGTGACAAATCCCATGACCGAAGAAACAAAAAACAAACAGGTGGAGAGTAAGCCATGTTGATGAAGGCCGGCGGCAAAATCATGACCGCCGAGGAGTACAAAGAGAGTCTCAGGCAGTATCAGCCGACCGTATTTATCGATGGAGGCCGTGTCGAATCGGTGGCGGATGACCCTCGACTCGCGCCCGGTATTCGCGCAGTGGGTGTTACCTATGACTTCGCTCAGCGGCCTGAGTACGGTGGCTTGATGCTTGCTGAGCAGTCCACCTCGGGACATACAGTCAATCGCATGCTGCATATCAATCGTCACACCGAGGACCTACTCAGTAAACTCGAGGCGGTGCGTCTGCTGTGTCGTGAGAGTGGTTGTGCCCAGCGCTATTTGACCCACGATGCCTTGAACGCAATTTACCAATCCACCTGGCGCATGACTGACGCGGACGGGGCCCTCGAATACCACGACCGGTTTCTCACGTATTTACACGCGATTCAAAAGGCAGATTTGACCCTGGGTGTCGCCATGACCGATGCCAAGGGAGATCGCAGCCTTCGCCCCCACAAACAGACCAACCCTGATGCCTATGTGCACGTCAAGGAGCGTCGAAGCGACGGCATTGTCATTCGCGGAACCAAGGCGATTGTGACGGGAGGGCCCTACATGCACGAGCTGTTGGTTATGCCTTGTCGGACCATGACGGCTTCTGATGCTGACTTTGCTGTGTGCTGCGCCGTGCCGCTGGATGCGCCGGGACTGACCATTATCTCCAAAGTGGCGGGCCGGCCCGGAGAAGAGGAGGCTAAGTTCAGCGCCAAATACGGTCAGAGTACGGCGGTTTGCCAATTCCACGATGTGTTTGTGCCTTGGGAAAGAGTCTTTATGGCTGGAGAATGGGAGCATACCGAGCATCTGGTCACCTCCTATGCCAATCACCATCGGCAGAGTTGTATTGGTGCAAGAGCCGGGTTTGGTGATTTGTTGATTGGTGCGGGCGCACTGATGACAGAAGCGAATGGGCTCGATGCAGAAGATGTGCCCCATTTGCGGGAGAGTATGGTTGATTTAATCAAGATCGTCGAAGGCTTCTACGCCTGTGGTGTCGCCTCGTCGGTTTATGGCGTTCAGGATCCCGCGGGTTCGTACATGCCCGAGCCGGTTTTCTCCAACGTGGGAAAACTGCTTCTCGCCACCCAGATATACGACATGCACCGGGCTGCCCACGAGGTGTCGGGAGGCCTGGTGGTGGCGCTACCGGGTCCGGATGAGGATCACAACCCAGAGACGGCGGGGGATCTTGCCTCCGTGCTGGGCGGCAGAGCCGATATCCCCTACGAGCAGCGTATGGAGGTTTCCAGATTCATCGGCGATCTGACGGCGTCTTCGACAGGGGGTTGGTATTCCATCATCAGCCTTCACGGCGGTGGCTCGCCGCAGGCGATGAAGAGAGAGATCTACCGGCGCTACCCCATCGAGGAGCGGCGGGCCTTGGTCGAGAGGTTGCTTGACCGCGGCGTCGCTGATCTTGGGGAAAGTGGATCTCCAGCGCGCCAGAAGCAGCCGGGGCAGTGCTGTGCGACGGGTTGCACGCCACCTGAGGATAAGGCTTAAATACAAGCTCCGGGGGTCGCGCTCAGCGACCTCTCAGAGCCTCACTCTCCCTCTAAGATCAGAGGTTACACAGGGACCGCGAGGTGCGCCGCGGGTAGTATCGTCGTCCGCTTCATCAATCGCTGGTAATTCTGATCGAAGGGGTCTCGACGATGCATGGTGCAGGCGTTGTCCCACAAGATAGCGTCGCCAGCCTGCCACTGGTGCGAGTAAACGAACTCGGGTTTGACGCACCATTCAAACAGCTCTTCGAGCATTTCACTACTTTCTGTGGCGTTCCAGCCGACGATCTCTGTGGTCATTCCCGGGCAAAGATAAAGGGCATCCTTCCCGGTGATAGGGTGGCGTCGCACGAGAGGATGCTCGATGTCAGGTGAGCGCTTCTTCTGCGCGTCATTGGTCGGTACGCTGTATGCCCTATTGAATGCCTCATAGGACTGAATGGCACGACATCCCTTCAGTCGCTCTCGGGTCCCTTCGGGCAGAGACTGGTACGCCGCAGCCATGTCAGCAAACTCCGTATTGCCGCCGGTAGGCGGCAGGATATCGGCACAAAGAAGGGAGCCCACAGCGGGGCGGGGGAGGTATATCTGATCGTAGTGCCAGCCCACTTCGGTGTCGGCAAGAATGCCAATCTTGCGATCCCCATCCTTTATGTTGGAAATGTAGAGGACCTCCGGATGGTGCGGGGATAGGTACTCGGTTCGTACGTGAATTTCGAGCTCACCAAACTGGCGACTGAAGTCGACGAGTACTTTCTCGTCCATGCTCTGTTCGCGAAACAGCAATATTTTGTGCTTTGCCCATAAGGCTTTGACAGCCTCTACCTGCTCGGCGGTGTTGTTCTCACCGATAGTGAAGCCAATCACCTCGGCACCAAAGCTGCCGCTCAGGGGTCTAACGTCAAACATGAATCCAGCCTCTTTTGCTTCATGTGTCAATTGTACGGACATTTGCGGTAATCGCCAACTTAGGGGCGATATTGCGCGCTAACGCCGCTGACTAAGCTCGAGAAAGGTAATACTGGCCACGACGATGAGCATGCCGAAAAGTTGGGTGTAGGACAGCCTCTCGCCGAGGAAGTAAAAGGCCATGGCGGCAGTAGCGGGTGGCCCCAGGGTACTGATGACGGCAGCACGAGAGGCTCCAATGCGTCTCACTCCCTCGGCGACGCATACTAGAGGTAAGATAGTGGCGAACAACACCAACCCTAACATCAGTATCAAAGCGTCAGGGGGCATGGAAAACCAGCGGGTGGGGCCCTGCAACTGGTAGTGGAGGAAAAAAGCGAAGCCGGCGGCTGTCATGGCTATCGCGGTGAAGTTACCTGATCCAAGCCGTTGAGTCAGGGGAGCACTCATCATAAAGTAGACAGCGATGGTAATAGAGCAAAACAGCACCCATCCCACACCAATGAGCTGTTGTTGGGTCAGGGACTGATCTGCTGCGCCAGTCACCAGTAGCACCCCAAAACTTGTCAGTGCAACGCTCAACAGGGTGGCTGATGCAGGGCGCTCCCAGGTCCAGAGTGCATTGAACACGATTACCAGTGCCGGATAGGAAAATAGCAGGGCTCTCTCCACGTTTGCCTGAATCAGCGACAACGCATAAAAGTTAGCCAGAGCACCAAAGTAGTAGCACAGTATCCCGGCAAACATAGCGCCGATTACGTCAGACAGTGTCGGAGAGCGAATAACGCCGTGGGTATGGATTTGGCTGTTGGATCGGGTCGAGGAGCGGGGCCGGCCATGAAGTACCAGCGCCACTATCCAGAAGCCGGGGATCGCCAACACTGAGCGGATGGCCGCGACGTCGTTGTGATTCAATCCTTGCGCGTAGAGGCTTTTGGCGAAGAGGCCTTTTGATGCGAGAAATATGGCACCCGTGGCTACAAGTAAGGTCCCGAGCACGCCCCCGGCAGGCAGTTGTCTCATCCTCAGGATGTCGTGTTGGAAGGGGTCAACTCAGCGAGCACCTCATCTGTGGTTAGCACCCGGGCCCAAAGCCGCTTTAGCATTGTCAGCGTAGCCTCCTGCATTTGATCGCTGTCGGTGCCGGTACCATCAGCGACCACCACCACCCGGTATTGCAAATCGCAGGCCTCCATAGAGGTCATCGCGACGCAGTTGTTTGTAGATACGCCAACGGTAATCACCGTATCAACACCGAGTGCGCGCAATGTGCTGTCGAGCGCGGTACTGCGGAAAGCGCCCTGGGTTGTTTTGTTGAGGACGATTTCACCTGAGTTTGGTCGCAGGCCTTCAACGATTTCGTGCTCTGGCTGCCCCGCGATGTTGTTAGTCGCCTTGATGATGGGTGCCATGTGTGGCGGCGCATCACTAGCATCGGGTGCGTTTGCGCCGTAGGTGATAAAAATCACCTTGCCTCCAGTCGACCTGAAGTGGGCGAGGAGTCGTTGAATATTGGGCACCAGCACCTGCTCGATGCGATCAAACCGGTAGCGCGCGCTGTCCGCCTCTCCTCGCTCAGCCAGAAGTTTGCCAAGGCCCATGTGCCTATTCCCAGTGGCGTTTTGCATGTCGATAACGACCAGCGCCGTGCGGGCTGGATCGAGGGCAAAGGTTTGGCTGAAGCTGTTGACGAAACCGGGCTGTGTCATTGGCCAAGACTCCTTGTAATGGTCCGCCATCTTAAGTCATATTGCAGGCACGCCCAACGGTGGAGACAACGTGATGGATAATTTTGAAAAAGCAGGTTACGGCCAGCGCGAGATCGGTTTTGGTGAGAGGCCCGCGCTCATTATGGTGGACTTCCAGTTGGGCTTCACCGATGGAGTCAGTCCAATAGGCAAAAGTCCGTTTATTCAGCGCGCGGTTGATAACACGGCAAAATTGCTGGGAGTCTGCAAGAAAAAGGGTATACCCGCCGCGGCGTGCCGGGTGTCCTGGGGCGGACCCGATGAAATGACCTATTGGAAAATTGACACGCTCTATGACGGCAGCTTCTATCATGGACATCGTTGTACGGAACTGGACCCACGTATTAGCGACGACTACGTATTCGAGTTTATAAAAACCGCGCCGTCTATTTTTTATGAAACGCCTTTGAAGCCCTGGCTTGTCACCCACTGTATCGACACGACCATCATGACGGGTTGTACCACGTCAGGTTGCGTTCGTGCTTCCATAGTCGACAGCTTCTCGGCCGGATATCGAACTATCGTTCCTGAAGATTGCTGCGGTGATCAAGATATGGAGGCCCACGACAGCAACTTGCGGGATGTTGGGCGACGCTACGCGGACGTGACTAGCCTTGAGCAGGTGTTGGCCTATCTGGACAAACGCTAGGCGTAATTCCAGTCTCTGGAGACGCCAGCTGTTACTTCCCGTTACCATCCATCATCTTAAAGCGCCACATCACATTACCCCATGATGCGCCATAAAAGCGTCATGCATTCCTAAAGGGAGAGATCTATGCCAACTGCGACAATCAACGGTCACGAGATGTACTACGAGGTACACGGGGAGGGGCCGCCTGCCATATACATCGGGGGGTGGGACACGTTCTGTCATGGTCGTCATCACTACCTTGCCCGAGGTATGACGGACAGCTATCAAACAGTGATCATCGATTATCGAGGTATAGGGGAATCAACAGACGATCTCTCAATGACACCCTCGACCGAGCTGTTTGCTGATGACATCGCCGCGTTGCTGGATCATCTCAACATGAAGTCTGTTTACTTCGTTGGTCTTGTCGGTATGGGTGCCTGTATTGGGCAATGGGTCGCCCTCAAGCGGCCTGATCTGGTCCGGTGTATGGTGAATATGGGCTGTTGGACTTGGGCTGACCCTATGCTTGCAGATCAGCTTCGCGCCTTCGGTGATATGCACGAGCACGCCGGCTTTCTGGCATTCCAGTCGATGGTCGCGTCCTACTCCTTCAGACCGGATTACTACAACGCTTACCGCGACAAGCTCTTGGGTAGTGATGGTGTCTGGGGCAATCTCGAGGGGCGCCTGTCAGCCCATCTTCGCTTTATTCAGGCCTGTCTCGGCCATGATATCCGCCCCCACCTCGGCGATATCGCAGCTCCCACACTGGTCGTCCATGCGGGGCAGGATGTTATTACTGGCCCGAGAACAACCCTTCCGTTGGAACAGGGTTTGCCCAAGGGCGTCGGCGTGACCATGGATCAAGTGGCGCATGTCGTAGCGGGGAAGGAAGAAAAAATTGCCTTCTGCGACATCCTCTTTGACTTTCTTGGCCAGCACTGAGGGCTGGAGATTTTATCGTCAGGTATCAGATGACGCCGCTCGTCTTTAGCGCCTCCAGGTCTTCGATCGACAACTCCTCACCGAATATCGCCTCGTTGTCAGCACCCAATCCGTTGGCGCAGCTTGTGCTCAATCGGTGATTGTCCAGCTTGATGGGGTTGCTCAGCGCCTCATAGTCCCCCACGGTGCGATGGCTCAGGGTTTGGCGCATGCCGTTTCTGGCGACAAAGGGGTTGTCCAGCGCTCCTGGTAGGGTGTTGACCGGTGCAACCGGAATCTTGGTTTGAAGTAGGTCAAACCAGTGAGCAGTCGTTTGCGTCGAGAGAATGGCGTCTAGTACCTCGGTTAGAACTGCGCGGTTAGCCGCGCGATCGCTCATGAGAAGAAACCGGGGGTCGGCTTTTAACTCGGGATGTCCTATCAGCTCCGCGAGCAGTTCCCAAAACTTCTGGGTCATGCACATCAGGAAAATCCAGCCGTCTGCGGTTTTAAACAGCTGCACAGGAGTGTTGTAAGGATGTGCTGATCGCGCGACACGATCTGTTTCAATACCGTGATTCATATACCAGGTGCCAGGGTAAGTCAGCTGGTGAAGGGCAACGTCGAATAAACTGACGTCGACATCACGGCCTCCCTGACGGTCTCTGCCCAACAATGCTGACACACAGCCCAGCGCAGCAACCACGCCGGTCATAAAATCAATCATGGACAGACCAAATCGGGAGGGTGGCGACTCAGGCTCTCCTGTTAGACCAAGGAATCCACACTCTGCCTGCATCAGGTAGTCATATCCTGGCCAGTCTGCTCGATCGTTGTCTCGTCCATAAGCCGAAATATGAGTGCAAATAATGGTCGGCTTGATCTGTTTCAGGCTGTCGTAATCTAAGCCGAGTTTCGCTGGCTGGCTTCCTCTTAGGTTATTCCAGACCACATCCGCGGTTTCGACCAGCTTTTCGAATATCTCTCTGCCTTTGCTGTCCTTCAGATTCAAGGTGACGCTTTTTTTGGACAGGTTGAAGGCCTGAAAATAAGCGCTGTCATCGGCATCCAGGGTTATCGCACCAGACTGACGTGAGGGGTCGCCGCCAGTTGCCCTGTTTTCAATTTTGATGACCTCAGCCCCTAGTTCAGCGAGGTACATAGAGCCATAGGGTCCAGCCCCAAATTGCTCAATAGCGAGTACGCGGATTCCCGCTAACGGTTTGTCCATCACAATCTCCGCAGTTGTTCAGCTTGAAGCGCGAAAGTGCCTTGCGTGTTGATCGGCTTTGGTGCATCTTTCGGGTGGCAACAGTATCCTGCATCAAATGTCCGGTCAATTGTGCTAATCGCTCCAGTGAGGGGTACAGGCTCTCCAGAGTAGCCAACACGAGGCTTACAGACACCAAATGTAGGTGACTAAAAAAACCTAGCGTAAGGAGGCTAGTCATGACCTACCGTTTAGGCGTGGACGTTGGTGGCACTTTCACCGACCTGATTTTGGTAAACGAATCCAGCGGTGATATCCACACAGCGAAAGTCCCCAGTACACCCTCCGATTCCTCGATCGGCGTGATGAACGGAATAAGCCGAGTATGTGGTAATGCGGGTATCGACCCCAAGGAAATTACCCAGGTAATGCACGGCACGACTGTCGCCACCAACACGGTGCTGACCGGGTCCGGCGCCAAAGTTGGGCTGGTAACCACCAAAGGGTACAAACAGGTTTTGCAGATCGCACGGTCCTATGTGCCGGGAGGCTTGGGCGGTTGGGTGATTTACAACAAGAGTGCTCCCCTGGCGCCTCTCGCCTGCACCATCGAGGCTGACGAGCGAATGGGAGCGGACGGCAAAGCGGTCCGAACACTTGATACCAAAGCGCTTAAGAAGGAGCTCGAGCGTTTAAAAGGCGAGAATATTGAGGCACTGACTGTCTCTCTGATCAATTCTTATGCCAACCCCGCCCATGAGAAAGCTGTGGAGCGAGTTGCCAAGCAAGTGCTCCCGGGTATTCCGATCTCCCTGTCCTCGACGGTTGTCCCCGAGATGCAGGAATATGAGCGCACCATCACCACCGTAGCCAATTCCTTTGTGCGTCCCAAGGTTGCGGAGTACGTTAAGAACCTTGAGAAAAAACTCAAGAAGAGTAACAAGGGCGTGCAGCTGAATATCCTTCGATCGGATGGGGGTATGGCGTCGGCGAAAGTCGCAGAATCCCTTCCGGTAAACCTGCTGATGAGCGGCCCTGCCGGGGGCGTATCGGGTGCTGTGTGGGTGGCCCGTCAGGCCGGTTTCGACAACCTCCTCACCTTCGACATGGGAGGTACCTCTACTGATGTTGCACTAGTTCAGGATGGCAAAGCGCAATTGCGTCGTGAAACCACGGTCGGCGATGTCACGGTTCGTGCCTCGTCAGTGGATGTCCGAACGGTTGGGGCAGGAGGTGGCTCCATTGCCCACGTTCCCGAGTTAACAGGCGCGCTCAGGGTTGGCCCCGACAGCGCAGGAGCAGAGCCCGGGCCTGCTGCGTACAACAAAGGCGGTACGTTGCCAACGGTAACCGATGCCAATGTAGTGCTGGGTTATCTGCCTAGCGAGGTGAGGCTGGGTGGCGATATGGAAATTCGCAAAGATTTGGCTGAAAAGGCGATCAAGCCCGTGGCCAAGGCACTGGGTATTTCGGTGAAGAGAGCGGCCGCTGGAATCATCGATATCGTGAACGAAAATATGTACGGCGCCCTACGCTTGGTATCGGTGGAGCAGGGCTATGATCCGAGAGACTTTGCGTTGATCGGTTTTGGTGGTGCTGGCCCGCTGCACGCCAACGCTTTGGGCAAACTCATGAATAGCTGGCCGGTGATTATCCCTCCCGGTCCAGGCGTTCTCTGTGCCTACGGTGACGCCACAACTCGGGTGCGTGATGAAGCCTCTCGCACCTTCATCCGGCGTTTTGCTGATACCACCACAGACGAGCTTTTGAAAATCTATGGCAAGTTGGCGGATCAGGCGCTGAAAACCCTGCACAAGCAAGGAGTGCCGCCCAAAGAATGCACCGTGGCATGTCAGGCGGATATCCGATACCAGGGTCAGGGCCTGCAGCTGACTGTGGATTTTGATCTGAAGGCCCTAAAGAAAGGTGATCTGTCAGTTATCGGGGATCCCTTTGACGAAATGCACAAGCAGCTGTTTACCTTTGCTCTGGATTCAGACAAAGAGATAGTGAACCTACGGGCAGTGGCACAGGGTAAGAGCGCAGAGATCGAAGCCCGACGTTTGCCCAAGTCCGGTTCCCGCACCCCCGCAGCGGCAGCGGTCATAGGCAAGTCCACCGTCTTCATGGAGGGTAAGGACATGCAGGCGACGCTGTATCGGCGCGACAAACTCAAAGCGGGTAACAAGATAGAGGGCCCGGCAATTGTTCTAGAGATGGACTCCACGTCGGTGATCCTCTCTGGCCATACCGGCAACGTCGACCAGTTCGGCAACATACTCATCGCACCATCTGCGTGATAGGGGAGATAGAAGATGCCAGCAACGATTGTTGAAACCAACACCAAGAAATTTAAGCGTAAGGACATCGATCCCATTACCCTGGACATCATCGAGAATGCGATGATGAACGCCCGTTACGAGATGGATGCGGTGTTGTTCCGCACAGCCATGTCGCCGGGTATTCGCGAGCAGCATGATGAATTCCCGATGATCGCCAACCTCGAAGGTAAGATGGTCGTGGGGCAGTTCGGTAGCTTTATTCACGGCTTCAAGGAAGCCTACGATGGCACCATCGAAGAGGGCGATCTGTTCCTGACCACCGATCCCTACGCCTGTAACGGGGCAATCAGTCACATCAATGACTGGCTCCTGCTGAGGCCCATCTTCAAAGATGGGCGGCTCATTGCCTACGCAGCCATGTTTGGTCACATGACCGATGTGGGTGGCAAGGTGCCAGGTAGCTTGCCCACCGATGCCCGCGAGATTTTCGAAGAGGGTATTCGCATACCCCCGACGAAGATCTACAAAAATGATGAGCTGCAAACCGATTTGCTAGAGCTCATCTTGCACAACTGCCGCATGCCCAATTGGAACCGCAGCGATTTCAATGCGTTGGTTGCAGCAATTAGGACTGCCGAGAAGCGGGTAATTGAAATGTCCGAGCGTTTTGGTGACGACACTTTTTACTCCGCGCTCGATGAACTGCTTGATCGCAACAAGCGCGCGATGAGCAAGCTCATCAAAAATACGGTACCCGAGAAAAAGCAGTACTTCGAAGACTATATCTGTGACGATGGGCTGGGTATGGGCCCTTACAAAATCAAATGCGCTATGTGGCGTGAGAAGGACAAAGTCATCTTTGATTTTGAAGGCACGGATCCCCAGTCGATCAGTTCGATCAATTTTTATCTTAATGAAGAGATGTTCAAGATGTTCTGCGGGGTTTACATGATCATGGTGTTCGACCCTCAGATCATGTTCAACGACGGCTTCTATGACTTAATGGAAGTTCGTATTCCTCACGGAACGCTTCTTAAACCCCGAGAACCCGCGGCGCTTTCCTGCCGGACTCACGCGCTTGGACGTATTTTTGACGTTCTTGGCGGCCTACTGGGTCAGGGCGACCCCGACTTCCTCGCGGGAGCAGGTTTTTCCGACAGTCCTCACTTTATGTATTCGGGGTACGACAAGGACGGGGAGTGGTATCAACTTTACTCCATTGGCTTTGGCGGCATTCCCGGCAAGCCATCGGGGGATGGCCCCGACGGTCACTCCCTGTGGCCAAGCTTTACCAACGTACCCAACGAATTCCTGGAGAGTTACTTCCCACTCCGCATCGAGACCTACGAGACCATCATCGACAGCGGCGGTGCGGGTTACAACCGGGGTGGTAATGGTCTTCGCATGGGCTACTGTTTCCTCGAGCCAGGCACCATATCAATTCATGATGACCGCTGGTTGACCTATCCCTGGGGGGTGAACGGTGGGGAGCCGGGTCGACGGTCTGAGAAGATCCTGGTGCGCACCGATGGTTCCGAGGAGCGCCTGCCCAGTAAGTGTGACCGGATTGAGGTTGGATCGGGCGACATTTTGTACTTCAACACCTGGGGCGGTGGCGGCTGTGGCGATCCCCTCAAGCGTGAGACCGAGCGCGTCGAGTTCGACGTTCGGGCCGGACTGGTCTCGGTCGAGGGAGCAAAGCGCTACGGCGTTGTCATGAATGATGACCTCACCGTCAATGCCAAACGCACGCAAACCCTGCGCGCGAAAATGGCCAAAAAGCGCGGTAAGGTTCCGATGTTTGACCGCGGTGGCGATATTGCGACTCTGAAAAAGCAGTGCCTCAAGGAGACGGGACTTGAGCCGCCTCGACAGCCCGAATTTCAAACTTGGGCGCTCAAAGCGCTTCAAGGAGGCGCTGGCAAGGGCGGTAGCGTGAAGGTCAAACGTAGCGCTCCGAAGAAAAAGGCTGTAGCCAGGAAGGCGCCAAAGCCAGCGGTAAAAAAGCGCGCCAAGGCGTAATCCGAGCTAAACGATAGCAGGGGCTCTGCCGCTTTTTTGATGGTAGCGGGGAGCTCCCGACAAATACGGGGAGCTAGGCATGAAGTTCGGTGTATTCCTGCCCAACGGCAGTAATGGTTACATCCCCTCGAAAGCCAGCCCGGTTTACGAGCCTACCTTTGAGCACAATGTAGCCATTTCGCAGACCGCCGAGCGCTATGGGCTGGACTTTGTCTTGTCGATGATGAAATTTCGGGGATTTGGTGGTGAGACAGGTTACTGGGACAGCTGTCTCGAGTCCTTTACCCTGATGGCCGGCATCGCTGCCCAGACCAAATCCATCGGGCTGTCTCCATCTATCTCTATTCTCAGTCAGCACCCGGCGGTCGTGGCGAGAATGGTCGCTACCATCGATGATATCAGTGGTGGTCGGTGCGGGTTGAATATAGTCACCGGTTGGAATCGTCCCGAGTATACGCAGATGGGCATGTGGCCCGGGGATGAGCACTATCAAAAGCGCTACGAATATGCGGCAGAGTATGTTCACGTGCTTAAAGAGTTGTGGACGAGCGGTAGATCGACCTACGATGGTGCTTACTTCCAGCTTGATGATTGCTCTGTGTCACCCTATCCGGGACGTGAGCTGCCGCTGGTCTGTGCCGGGCAATCACCTACTGGACGACAGTTCGTGGCAGAGCACGCGGATCACCAGTTTGTGCTAACCAGTGAGACCAATTTGGTTACTTCGGTGAAGTGCAGCCCGACATCATGTACACAAACATGATGGAAGAGTTTTCTTTCGGAAATATGGAGGATCCAGACATTTTCTTGGATGAAAACAATATGAGATTTGTCACCAACCTTAGACTAAACTTCAGCCGATTGGCTGATGTCCTTGCCAAGCGAGGCGATGTGGAGCGATCAAAAGCCGTACTCGATAAATGTGTGGAAATAACGGTGAACAGTAATACACCGAAAGACATCACCCTACTTCAGATAGTGGATACCTATTTCCAGATTGACGAGAACGAGAAAGGATTTGAATTGGCCAAACAGGTTGGTCAACACTATATCGAACATTTGGCATATTACGCTTCGCTCAAGGCTGAATATCAAGCGCAAACGTCCCGAGAAACGGGCCAAGCAGTGGCAGTT
>CAJXMD010000004.1 GCA_913056165.1 uncultured Halieaceae bacterium | reverse complement strand
ACTCGCGGGATTGGGAGCGCCATACTGGGATCCTGATGCCCGGGGGCTGATCTCCGGTCTAACCCGAGGGAGTGGCAGGGGTCATATCGCCCGCGCAACGCTGGATGCTATGGCGCTCCAAAATGCAGATATTTTGCGGGTTATGGAGTCGGAATTGGGTAAGCGCCTGAAGCCACTGCGTGTCGATGGTGGGGCGACGGCCAATAACCTACTGTTACAGCTGCAAGCGAATTATCTCGGTCGCAAATTAATCCGACCCAAGGTTATCGAGACGACCGTCGCCGGTGCTTGCTTCTTGGCTGGTCTGGGCGTTGGTTTGTGGCAAAACAAATCTGAGCTTGCCAAGGTGTGGCAGGTAGATCGTGAATTTAAGGTTGAGCTCTCTGCAGGCGCGCGCGCGCGCCGACTCGAGGCCTGGAACCGAGCGGTATCACGGGCGCGGCTAGCGGGATAAATGAAATGACAGAGGTCATCCAGTTTCCGGGGCGTCGTGCAGGGACACAGAAAAAGGCCGGGGATCTAACCCTGTGCCGAAACGGCCACCACAAATGGCAAATCGTAAACAGTGATCCCTTCGCGGTGCATCGCGGGGAATTAATAACTCGCTACCGTTGCAAGCGATGTGGTAAGGAAAAAAACAAGGCGCAGTAATCAGTGGTAGCTACCCTTTCAGGGGATTGGTAGACCACACCGCCTGCGCTAATTTACCGGCGTTATTTGACTCAGGGGGCCGCCATGACTGCGATGATTTATCCCACCACCAATCCCTCGGCGACCGAGACCATGATCGTTGCCCGCGGGGAAGGGCCTTACATTTATGACCACAACGGCAAGCAGTACCTTGAGGGGATGGCTGGCCTCTGGTGTACCTCCTTAGGCTACGGCAATCAGGAAATCATTGAGGTCGCGCAGCAGCAAATGCGAGATCTGAGTTTTAGCCATATGTTTGGGGGCAAAACCCACCCGGCGGCTATTGAGTTGGCCGATAAACTCGCTGCCATGGCACCGATGGATGATGCGCGGGTTTTTCTGGGTGCTTCCGGTTCCGATGCCAACGACACTCTGGTCAAGCTGATCCGCTATTACGCCGTGGCAACCGGCCAGCCCGAGCGGGTCAAGATTATTGCTCGCGAGAAGGGATACCACGGGGTCACCGTGGCCTCGGCAGCGCTGACAGGGCTGCCTCCCAACCACACTCATTTCCAGTTGCCCTTCGATGCGCTAGGGGTCCTTAGAACGGGTGCTCCCCATTATTATCGGTGCGCCGAAGACGGTGAAACCGAAGCGGACTTTGTCGCGCGGCGCGCAAGCGAGCTTGAGGCCCTGATCATAGAAGAAGGGCCGGAGACCATTGCGGCGATGATTGCTGAACCTGTTAACGGTGCCGGTGGCGTCATCGTTCCTCCGGAGGGGTATTTTGAGGCGATTCAGGAAGTGCTGGATAAATACGGCATCATGCTGTGGGATGACGAGGTGATTTGCGGATTTGGCCGACTGGGGGCCGCCTTCGGCGCCGAGAAATACAATCTCAAACCCAAGATGATGGCCTGCGCGAAGGCACTTACCTCGGCTTATGTGCCCCTATCTGCCGCACTTGTGAGTGGTGATATCGCGGACGCGATCGCGGGTCCTGCCTCCGATATGGGCGTCTTTGGCCATGGCTATACCTATAGTGGCCACCCTTTAGGGTGTGCTGTCGCCAGCAAGGTCCTCGATATTTATGCTCGTGATCGGCTGTTTGAACATGCTGCAGAGGTGGGAAGTTACATGGGTAAGCGGTTGGGGGAGTTTGCGGATCATCCGCTGGTTGGTGAGGTATCGGCGATCGGATTATTGGGCGCGTTGGAATTAGTCGCGGATAAGGGCAGCAAGCGGCCTTTTGAGGGCATGAAAGTGGGCCAGTTCTGTGCGAAAGCAGCGGAGGAGCGCGGGCTTATTGTGCGCCCACTCGGCGGTAATCGGATTGCGCTATGCCCGCCGCTGATTATTCAAAACGACCACGTTGACGAGATTATCGACAAGCTGTCAGGCGCTTTGGCAGACACGCTTGATATGGCGACGGCGCAGAAACTTATCTGAGCCGCCGCCCAGGCCCGGGATAAACGTCGCTGAGTGCCTCACCGATCGAGGCCGCCCATGAGCATGTACTTAATCTCCAGATAGTCGTCCATGCCGTACTTGGAGCCTTCCCGCCCCGAGCCTGATTCTTTGACGCCGCCAAAGGGAGCCATTTCGTTGGAGATAATCCCCTCGTTAATGCCCACAATGCCATACTCGAGGGCTTCGGCGACTCGCCACACCCGACCAATGTCACGGGTATAGAAATAGCTGGCGAGGCCAAATTCGGTGTCGTTAGCAAGCCCAATCGCTTCAGCTTCATCTTTAAAGGTAATGATGGGTGCGACCGGTCCGAAGATCTCGTTGCGAAAAACCGGCATGTCGGTGGTGACATTGGTCAAAATGGTAGGTTGATAAAAGCAGGGGCCCAGATCACTTGGGGCGCCGCCCAATACCAGCGTCGCGCCTGCAGCAATAGTTTGTTGCACTAGCGCATCCACATCGGCGACGGCTCCCTCGTTTACCAGCGGACCGAGATTCACCCCCTCATCCAGCCCATTCCCCAGGGTCAGCGCCGCGGTTGCTTTGGCGAGGCGTGCGGTAAATTCTTCTGCAATGCTCTCCTGAACAAGCAGTCGATTGGAGCAGACGCAGGTTTGTCCGCTGTTGCGGTATTTGGAAATCAGTGCGCCCTGAACAGCGGCCTCAATATCGGCATCGTCGAAGACAATAAAGGGCGCATTGCCACCGAGCTCCATGGAGGTTTTCTTCATGGTGGCGGCGCACTGGGCCTCGAGCAATTTGCCGACCGGGGTAGAGCCGGTAAAGGATAGTTTGCGAACCACGGGGTTGCTGGTGAGCTCACCGCCAATCTCTCCCGAGCTACCGACCACCACATTGAGCACGCCGGCGGGGATACCTGCACGCTCGGCGAGCTCCGCGAGAGCGAGGGCCGAGAGTGGGGTTTCGCTCGCGGGCTTGATCACGATGCTGCAGCCGGCGGCGAGGGCAGGGGCTGCTTTTCGGGTAATCATCGCGTTTGGAAAGTTCCAGGGAGTGATCGCGGCACAGACCCCGACGGGCTGTTTGATGCATACGATTCGCTTATCTGGCCCGGGGGATGGAATGACGTCCCCGTCGATACGCTTGGCTTGCTCGGCAAACCATTCAATATAGGAAGCTCCATAAGCTACCTCGCCTCGAGACTCAGCGAGGGTCTTACCCTGCTCGGTGGTCATGATGCGAGCGAGATCTTCTTGATTCTCCATGACGAGATTGAACCAGTTGCGGAGTATTGATGCCCGTTGTTTGGCAGGTACCTGCCGCCAATCCCTCATGGCGGTCTCTGCCGCCAGGATCGCACGGCGTGTTTCTTCAGCCCCAACTTTTGCTACTTCGGCGATGACTTCACCGGTGGCGGGACTTTTGACAGCCAGCGTGGCCCCTGTATCACCCACAACCCAGTTTCCATTGATATAGCATTCTGTTTTAAACAGAGCTATTCGCGAGAGATCCATTGGCATAATAGTTTTCCGGCAAGACTTAGTGTTGAAAACAGAGTGAATAGGTTAGAGTATCTAAGAGGGTCAAGCTATACCCCTTCAAGTTTACATCGATGCGAGAGTCTGAGGTTCGGTTGGAGTAGAGGGTGAGCAAGTTCAATACTTTTCGGCTATCTGGGGTTGTCCTTTCAATCGCGTTCGCGGCCCTTTGTGTCGTAGCCGGACCTCTAAATGCCTACCCGGGTTTAATAGGAAAAACTGGCGGGCTCGCTTGTCAATTTCGTATCGGCATTGCTGGCGGTAGTAATGCCTTCGCGCAAAATCTGTACAACGCGGCTGACTCGGTGGTCCAGAGTAGATGTTTGGCGTGCCACGTTGAGGGCGGCTTAGCGCCAAGCGCGGGCGCGGATCTTTCCTTGCGGCGCACTGAAGACCCAACGCACATCGATTTCAACTTTTCCAGTTTTGACGCGCTCGTTGAGAGCCGAGGCTCGCAATATATTTTAAATAAAGTGCAAGGTGCGGCCCATGGTGGCGGAGTCGTTATTGAACCTTTCTCGTCTGACTACAAAGGACTTGCAGACTTTCTGAATGCCTTATCAGCCACCAGCGCATGCAGTGACGCAAGCGAAAAAACTGGCGATACCAGCAATCCCGAGACCATCTGGGGCGGAATCAATACCCTCAGTGCAGCCCAAGTTTTCCGTAAAGCAGCAATTGTCCTAAGCCGGCGTGTCCCGACAATGGAGGAAACTGAAAGTCTTAATAAAGGCGATATCTCCTTAGAGGAAGCGATCGATGGGCTCATGGCAGGTGACGGCTTCCATGATTTTCTCGTCACGGGTGCTAATGATCAGCTCTTGACCGATGCCTTCAACAACGGGTTGTTCCCTATCCAACTATGGGGGAATTGGTGGCCCGGTACTGGACAAACGAAAATGGCCCTTTTTGAAAACTTGGGCCGTGATGAAGAGCTATTTCACAACAACGAATCTTGGGAACTTTGGATAGCGAACAACTATGGGCATTATCGAGCGCCAACCGAGCTAATCGCCTACGTTGTTGAAAATGACCAGCCCTATTCGCAGATCTTGACCGCGGATTACACGATGGTCACTCCACTCACCGCGGATATCTTAAATGCTCAGCTTGAAGAGCCATGGGAAGAAAAGGTCACATACAACGGCGAGTACACTGAGTTTCACAAAGAATTCAAGCCGGGGCGGAATTTTGGCACCTTTAACACCCCGCCGGGTGAAGATATATGCATGCCTGTGGCGGGAGGGGAGTGCTATCCGAGTACCTGGGAGCCGTTTGAATGGCCACACGCGGGAGTGCTCAACACGATAGCATTTCTGCAGCGTTACCCAACAACAGAGACCAACCGTAATCGAGCGAGGGCTCGATGGACCTATAAATTTTTTCTTGGATTGGACGTTGAGGCATCGGCGGCAAGGACCACCGATGCGGCTGCACTGGCCGACAAAAATAACCCAACGCTCTTAAACCCAGCTTGCACGGTGTGCCACCAAATTCTAGATCCGGTAGCAGGTTCATTCCAAAATTATGGGGAGTTGGGTTATTTTAGGGATAGTAATTTCTTTGACGCTTTACCGTGGGCTTACAAGGATGATCCAGAATCAGGCTACGAGAACGGTGATACATGGTTCAGGGACATGCGCATTCCTGGCATCAACGGCAAGTCCGCCCCAGATGCTTCCAACAGTCTTCAGTGGCTCGCGCAACAGATTGTTTCGGACCCAAGGTTTCCTCTAGCCACGGTCGAGTTTTGGTGGCCCGCGGTGATGGGTAAGCCGGTTCTTAGGGCACCGGAGGATCCATCGCTCCCCAATTATCGTGAAGAACTTCAGGCATTTAATCTGCAGCGCTACGAGATCAATCAACTTGCCGGCGTCTTCGTACAGAACGAGTTGAAATTAAAAGCTCTGTTGCGAGCAATGGTTCTATCGAGATGGTTTTCCAGTGGCGACATTGTTACCCGGAGCCCTGAGCTGTTTTCGGTGGCTGGGCTTGGTAGTCGCCGCTTACTTACTCCGGAAGAATTAGATAGCAAAACGGCATCGCTGTTTGGATTCAAGGTTTGGGAGCAGGAGGTAAATAACATCCTCCCTGAAAACATAAGCTATATATCCAATTGGGCAAACATTGCGTTAGGCGGGATAGATTCGTACCAAGTTAAGTCGAGAGCCCGGGAGGTTTCGAGTATTTCCTTGGCTGCTGTCGGGCAACACTCTGCTGGGGTAGCTTGCACCACCGTCGAGATTGAGGCGCGAACAATCGATGGTAGCCGCCAATTTTTAAATTCTGTCGATTTCTCTCTACCTCCTCAGGACTCAGATAGCTTGCGTGGAGTTCTGGTCAATCTTTACGCGCGCTTGCATGGCCGTGACGTTACAGCGGAATCCAGTGAAGTGGATCTCTTGGTGGACCTGCTCAAAGACGCACACGAGTCGCCTCAGCCAGACATGTCGTGCTATCTCTGGGATGATCTTGGTTACAATAAACTGGCAGAGCAAATTGAGGCCAGAGGTGTGCGCCAAGATGCCGATCACTCACCGAATGGCATGGCGAATATTTGGGCCTGGCGTCTCGTCTTTGATTATATGGTGTCGCACTATGACTACATCAACGAATGAAGTCATCGGATTAACTCGCCGAAGGTTTCTGGCAACTACTGCGGCCCTTGTTGCCGCAGGGCGAGGGTATCCGGCTCTAGCGGTGTCTCCATATGGCGGGCCCTACCTGATGACCATACATGCAGGCGGTGGCTGGGACTTATCTCTCTTTTGCGATCCAAAAACGAATGTGCCCGGGGAGCTCCCTATAACCGACTGGTCCGAAACGGGGGAGATACAGGCGGAAGGAAATATTTTATATGCGCCGATCGCGAGTAATGGCGAGATGTTTCGGAGAATTGCCCAAGATTCATTGGTGATCAATGGCGTGGACACCCAGACAAACGCCCATCAGACTGGAGAAAGGCACACTTGGACAGGTTCGGCCAGCGAAGGGAGGCCGTCGCTTGCTGCATTGTACGCCGCTGCAAAGGCGCCTAATGCCCCCATAGCGTTGATCAACAATGGAACTTTCGGAGCAGATCAGGGGCTTGTTCGGACAGCCAGAACTTCGCCCGGCGGTCTCAGGGAGCTGTTGCGGCCACGAAACAGTGACGAAGAGTCCTTGCTGGTCCGCTATAAAGCTCGCGGATTGGACCTTATGGCTGCGCAGGATCGGTACAACGCTGGCCTGGCTGATCGACTGTCCGTCTTCAGGTCGGGAATGGATGGGAGGGCGCTCCTGGGTTCCTTGTACGACAACTTGCCGCTTGAGATGCCTCAAGATCAAGGTGTTTATCAGGGTTCGAGTGACCTTAAATCCCAGATTTTGACAGGTCTGGTGGCCTTTAAGACTGGTACCACCGCGAGTGCAGAGTGCGCCGCACAGGGTAATTGGGACACACATTCCAGTGGTGAATTTTCGCAGGTCCAAAACATTCAAGCGTTGAATGAAGCACTGATCTATTTATGGAATATGGCCGAGGAGCTGGAAGTCAGAGACAAGCTAGTCGTTGTGGTGTCATCTGATTTCGGACGGACCCCCTACTACAATTCCTACGGCGGAAAAGATCATTGGCCTATAAACTCGTACCTCATCATGCAGGGGAACGCAGAGTGGGGAGGGCGGACTGTCGGTAAAACGGACGCGTTACAAAATGGAATTAAAATTGACCCGATAACTCTTAAAGAATCTCCGTCGGCTTCACTGATATATCCCAAACACGTTCATCACGCCTTGCATCATTATTTGGGTATTGCCGAATTTGCTGCTGAAGTGGGTTACGGGTTTCCAGGGACGGAGCGCTACGATTTCTTTAATCCCAATCTGTCAACATAAAGAACCTATCTCATTATCCCTTTGCCATTTTGGAGCGGCCTAGACCGTGTTTTCTGACAATAGAGCGCATTTGGTCATAGGTTAGGTTCAGGAGCGCCGCCGCTTCGCGCTGATTATGTGCCGCCGCTCTCAAAGCGGTTTGAGAGAGCTCCTTCTCTTTGCTTGCGAGTGCAAGCTTTAGGTCGATTGGCCATTTTTGCAGAGGCCGGCTTTCCTCTTCCAATACGGCCCCCCCGGCTACCTCTGTCGATACCTCAGATGTTGTTTTATGGGAAAAGGCATCTAGCACCAATGTATCAATACGCGTTGTTTGTTGGCCCCATCGGAATATTGACCGCTCTACAGCGTTCTTTAGTTCCCGGATATTTCCGTACCACGGGTGAGATTCAAGTATTGAAAGTGCTTGATTAGTGAAGCCGGGAAAAAATTCCCATCCAAGTTCAGCAGCAAAGCGAACCGCAAAATGATGTGCCAGCTCGGCAATATCTTCGGGGCGTTCTCGCAACGGGGGCAGGTTGACCACGTCAAAGCTCAATCGATCCAAAAGATCCCAGCGAAACTCACCGGCGTTTGCCATGTCGGGTAAGCTCGCATTGGTGGCGCCGATTATCCTGACATCGACTTTGATGGTCTTCTGACCGCCGACCCTCTCGAACTCGCCATATTCTATGAGCCGGAGCAATTTCTCCTGAAGGCGCAGGGACATGGTGCCCAGCTCATCCAGAAACAGACTGCCTCCATCGGCGCGTTCAAAGCGTCCTATGTGCTGTTTGGTGGCCCCGGTGAACGCGCCGGCCTCGTGACCAAAAAGCTCACTTTCAAGAAGTGTTTCGGTAATGGCGCTGCAATTAACCTTGATAAACGCTTCCGACCATCGGGGTGATAGGTAGTGCAGGCGCTCGGCCGCGAGTTCCTTGCCAGTGCCGCGCTCGCCCAAAATCAGGACGGGCCGGTCAATGGTGGCAAGGAGGGAAAGGTGGTCCAGAGCAGCTGTTAGCGCCGGGGATTGCCCAATCATATTTTGGGGAGCATCGCGCATAGCGTAAAAAATACCTTAAAAAGGTATAAAAAACCACTTAAAAGCGGCTAAAAATACCATAATGAGCTGATTGCTGACACTCGTAGCCAGCTAACCTGCTGTTTTACTTAACAATTGTTATTTTGGCACGCGGATCGCAACACATTACGTGAAGGCGCCGGACTGGCCGGTTCTTCGGAGGGCATGAAGCCCAACTATCAATGGATTGAAAGGAGTAAGTAGCAATGGATGCAATCGACGAACGGTTTGCGGTTTACACGGTGGTTTTATTTCTTTGCAGTGAGGTCGGTATGTGGGCAGGCGCCGCGGTTGGCGGCGTCACCTTTGCGGTCATCACCGCCGGGATAGAGCTTGCCTATTGGCTCGGACGTGTCATGGAGGACGGTGGCCAATTCGGCGCCGCTACAGTTGAAGGAGAGTAAATCATGGGTATCTTTTCACGCATGTCGGACATCATCAATTCGAACATCAACGCGCTGCTGGACAGCGCGGAGGATCCCGAAAAGATGATTCGTCTCATTATTCAGGAGATGGAGGACACGCTGGTGGAGGTTCGAAGCTCTTCAGCCAGGGTGCTTGCTGACCGCAAGACGGCGGAGCGTAAGCGCGGGCAAATCGCCCTCGAGGCAGCCGGTTGGGAGGAAAAGGCAAAACTGGCAATCAGCAAAGGCCGTGAGGACCTCGCTCGCGCCGCGCTGCAGGAGAAGCGCATTATCGAGCAGGAACTCGAGTCGGTAGGTGCTGAACTGACGGCGACTGACGATCACATTGACCAGCTCAATGAGGAGATCAGCCAGTTGCAGCAAAAGCTGTCAGACGCCAAGGCCAAACAAAAGGCCCTGCTGATGCGGTCTAAAACGGTTGAGTCCCGCATGGCAGTAAAGCGTCAGGTCAATCGCAGTGAGCTTGACCAGGCGTTCAACAAGTTCGACAAATTTGAGCGTCGAATGGACAACCTTGAGGGCGAGCTTGAAGCTATGGATCTAGGTCGCGAAGGTGGACTCGCCGCCGAGATCGAAGCGCTGCAGCAGGATGAATGGCTGTCTGAAGAGCTCGACCGCTTGCGTGAGTCGATGGCGCAAGAAAAGGGGCCGGTAAAATGACACCAGGCCTGAGGGTGAAAGCAGGTCCCCGTCGTTTTAAAATGCCCAGCAGGACGCTATTAGGCAGGGAGCCACATTATGGACGGGTTTGAGTTTTTCTTTGTGCCGACGGTGCTGTTTCTGGTCATCGTTGCACCCATCTGGATTGTCATGCATTACCGGAGCGTAAACCGCTCCAGCAGAAGTTTGAGTGAAGACGATCGTGAATCAATCGACACCATGCTCGTCACGGTTGACAAGTTGAATGAGCGCATAGCGTCTCTCGAAGCGATTCTCGACGCAGATCATCCCAATTGGAGACAACAGGAAAGCACAAGGGGAGAGTCATGAAACGGAATTCTAAGCCCGGATTTGCAAGCAATCGAAAGCGCGGCTGGGGCATGGACCTCTACCGCAACCGATCCGCTGGCTGGATTGGTGGTGTGTGTGCCGGTTTGGCAGATCACTGGGGTGTCGCAACCTGGATAGTGCGACTTGGCGCGACAGCCATGCTTATTTTTACTGGATCGCTGGCGTTTTGGGCTTACGTCGTCGCTTGGTTTTTGATGGCGCCCCGACCCTCTCGCTGGGATGACACCGTTGATGTGGAAGTGACTATGGAGTACGACGAGGATCGTCATGCCTATCGCAAGCGCACGGTATTTCACTATCCAGACGCGCCTTCGGATCGGTTACGCAAAGCCCAGGAGCGTCTTAATGAAGTGCTCGGTCGGGTAGAAAATATGGAGCGTTACGTGACCTCTCGCCGCTACGATCTGAACAGGGAATTTTCGCGCCTGTAGTGAGGCTACGAAGATCCGCCCTGTTGAGCATCTCGGGCACTGGGACCCTGCTTTAATTTTTGTCTGTGCGATTTAGGATGCGTTTACCCGGGTAGTGCCCCTCAACGCGCTGCCCGTTCGCGACGACAACCTCACCCCCGACAATAACCCACCCGATCCCTACCGAGGGCTGGTAGGGGTCGCCGTAGGCTGCTCCCGGCATGATCTTCTCGGGATCGAATAACACCAGATCCGCGTCGGTACCGATTTGGAGGCGGCCCTTTCGTTTGAATACATCTGACGATTTTTCAAGCCATCTTGCGGGATTGATCGTTGCTCGTCCTATGGCTTCTATTAGGCTCAGCGTATTGCGATCGCGAGCATAGTGGCCCAATAAACGGCTGTAGGTCCCAGCAATATTGGGATTGGTTTTCTGAGACAGACTCATAGCAGGTAGTGCATCGGACGAGACAATCATGTCTGGCCAGCGCAGCGCCTGCTCAATCCAGGCCTCTTTTACATAGTGGTGATTCACCATGCCATAGGGCTGCTCTTGCTGGTAACGTTTGAACGTTTCCTCGGTCAGCCACTCGCCAGTTTCCACCCACTGTACGTCGCTGTAGTCGATATCAAAAATCGCTCGCCAGTCCCTCAGGCGAAAAACATCTGCGTTAATGCCGGTCCCCCCAGCGGGCCAGGACAAGGTTTCAGTGGTGACCTGCGCTCCCGCCTCGTTCGCCGAGTCAATTTTTGCGAGCCATTCACTCAGCCCACCCATGGCTGAATGAGTGATGTGACAAATGAGTGTGGGTGCCTTCGTTTCAAGCGCTAGGGCGAGCACTTCATCAAGTCCGTCCGGGTCACCAGGCATTCCACGGCGCACATGGACCGTAACCGGTTGATGGAAGGCGCCGGCAGTTTCAAAAATAAGGCGAAGTTCTTCGGGACTTATCGCGTCTTTCATATAGTCCAGCAGGACTCCTACACCCAGCCCTCCACCCCGAAGACCCTGCTCAAGGGCTCTGCGAATTTCTTCGAGCTGGGCGTCTGTGGCGGGTGTAGTCCAGGCCTCGATGGGAAGTTGGGCCGGTTTGGTGCCAACAAAGACGTAAGGCTGGTCAATTCCATTGATGACTTTCCATCTCACAGCGGCGTGAGACACCGAGGCGCCATAGTTAAGCTGTGCGCCCCCCGTGAAATGATCGCCGTAAGCGGTGACAGGCCAAGCCCCAGCCTCCAGATCGAGTTGGGTGGTCACCCCGTCGAGCAGGCTCAGATGTTGGCCGAGCAGGGTTGGTGAATGGCTGTGGATATCGATAAAGCCGGGAGAAAGCACCTGTCCGCGGCCATCAATGACTTGGGCTGACTGCAGGGGCTCCGCAGTGATCGTCTTGATGATGCCGTTGCGTATACCTACGTTCAAGACAGCGTCAACTCTTGTCTCGGGGTCGATAACCCGAGCACCTAAAATGGCCAGGTCATGAACGGTCACGGCATGAGCATCCGGCTTGCCGAGGGCCAAAGAAGGAGACTCTTCATGATGACTCGCCCTGACGGAGATGGTGGTGCAGAGATACAGCGAGAGCAGTAAAATCGCTGGGAACTTGGGAGCAGTATTCATTGCAGAGTCTTTCCTGTGCTTGGGCTTTTGGTGGCGGCTTTGCGTCGCGCTCTTAGCCTAAGTGGTCGAGGTTAGGGTGCCAGCCGATACGCTGTCCAGCTAATTAAGAGTTATCGTCATGCAGACGCTCAAGCCGTTGGCTTCTTTCTCTTTGACTGGGGTCAAGCCGACCCTCGTTTTTTCTCATGCCAACGGGTACCCGCCAGAGGCTTACAAGGCTCTCTTGGATCCTTTAGAAGATACGTTTGATATCTATACGATAGAACACCGTCCCTTTTGGTCTGATCGGCAACCCCCAACATACCTGCCGTGGAGTCAGTACGCTGCCGACTTAATAAGTACCTTGGACGCTGCAGGGGGAGTTCCAGTGGTGCTCGCGGGGCACTCCATGGGGGCGGTGATTAGCATGCAAACCGCCTTGGCGCGCCCCGACCTGTGCAGCAAGCTCGTGGTAATTGATCCGGTACTGGTGCCCTGGGGGTGGTGGTTCGTTAATCAGGTGCTTATGAGAGGCCTCGGTCGAGATCTCCCCATGGTCACAAAAGCCCAAAACAGGCCCCATGAATTCTCTGGCTATCAGGAGGCTTTTGATTTTTATCGATCAAAGCGGCCCTTTAGCGGGATCAGCGACGAAGTACTCTGGGATTACGTCAGGGCAGGGCATGCCTCGCGCGATGATGGATCGATTGTCCTGCGTTGGTCTGGAGCCTGGGAAGCCTGCGTTTATCGCTCTGCGCCAAGTTTTATGGGGTCTCTGCGAAAAATTCATAAGCCAATCTGCGGCATCGTGGGGGATGCAAGTAGCGTTGTGCGTCCGCTGGTGAAACGGCAGTGGCAGCGTGTAATGCCGGAGCTTGAGCTTCACACGCTGGAGGGTGGCCACCTGATCCCCCTCGAAAAGCCAGAGGCGTGTTCTGAACTGATCAAACAGTTTCTGTTGAGAGGTCAGTAGCCCCGCCCACTGGAGGGGCTTTGTTCGGTGTAGGTTATTGTGTCACCGAGTATCAGGTAGGATAGTTGGCAGGGCAAGAAAAACGACAAGGAGTCAGCATGAGTAAGCTGTTAATCATCGCGGATATTGAAGACAAGTGTCTGGCAACACCAAGAGGGCTGCAACTGGCAGAGGCAATGGATCTGAAGCCTGAGATTGTTGCCTTTGTATACACTGACTTAAAGCGGTTAAAGCTCGATGCCAAAGCCAAGGCTGGGGTTAAGAAACAGATTATCTCAGAGCGCCGGGATTCTCTGACCAAGCGAATTGAGAAATACGCGGGGTCTGCTCAAGGAGTAAAAGTAAACGTAATTTGGTCTGAGGATGTTGCTCAATGGATATGTAAGCGAGCGGCCGGGGACTATGCGGCAATTGTGAAAACTCGTCACCAGTCTGAATCGGTAGGACATCTCTCTACAGATTGGCAATTGCTTCGCGAGGCGCCGGTGCCCCTGCTTTTAGTCAGTGAGAAAAAGTTCAAGAAAAACGCAATCATCATGGCAACCGTAGATCTGGATGCGTCGAGTCGTGAAAAACAGAACCTGAATATCGAAGTTCTCTTAACGGCTCGTCATTATGCTGAAATGCTTGAGGCTGAATTGACGGTTTTATGTGTCATCGACGTTCCTACAGTGTTGTCTGACCTTGATCTGATTGATCCCAGAACTTATGCAAAAAATCGGCAGTGGGAGCTCCAGCCCGTGGTAGAAAAACTCGCGAAGGACTCAGGCCTGCCCGTGAGCGCGTTCAAATTAAAGCGCGGGCCGATCGCAAAGACCATCGTGTCGGAAGCCAACGCCAAGCGTGCAAGATTGGTGGTGATGGGCACTGTGGGACGACGAGGCGTTAAAGCAAAGCTAATGGGCAATACCGCGGAAGACGTGCTTGCACTGCTTTGTATGGATACGTTAACCCTAAAGCCCTAACTGCACTACCCGCGTCAAGACGGCATGTGTATGCAATTGTGTCAGAGTTGAAACGAGCCCAGACCAGATGAAGCCAACACCAACACAGCAGTTGATCGAAGAACTGGATGAGCCCACCATGTACCCGCGTGAGCTTAGCTGGCTCAACTTTAATGCACGGGTTTTGCAGGAAGCGAAAGATCGTAACGTACCGCTCATCCAGCGGGTTCGTTATCTTGGGATATTTTCAAATAATCTAGATGAATTCTTTCGTGTACGCGTTGCCGAAGTGCGTCGGTGGATTTCGCTGTCATCAGGTCAGCAAAAGCAGCAAGCCAAAAAACTGCTTGCAGCCATCCAGTTTCAGGTTCTCAGTTTGCAACAGGAATTTGACGCGGCCTATTCGAAAATCCTGCGCGAGTTGTATACCAAGGGGATTTTTCTTATCAATGAGCGACAGCTGGAGTCTCACCAGTTGGCCTTCGTTGAAAGCTTTTTTCATGACAAAGTATTACCGGAGCTTGAGCCAATTCTGTTGCGTGATGACCAACCTATCCCCCTGTTGACAGATGAGTCACTCTATCTCGCGGTGGATCTTAAAACTCGTCAAGGGCGGCAGTTTGCTCTTCTTGAGGTACCAACGGCGGCCCTCGGGCGTTTTATTGAAGTGCCCAAGCGTGGGAAAAAGGCTAGTCGGGTGTTTATAGCGCTCGACAACGTTATCAGGGCCTGCCTGCCTCAGGTGTTTAGAGGTGTTTTCGATATAAAGGCGAGCTCGGCCTACTGTTTCAAGTTTTCGAGGGATGCTGAGCTGGAACTTGATGCGAGCATCAATGAGAGTTTGATAGAAAAAATGGCGTCAAGTCTCAAACAGAGACGGCGCGCCGATGCAGTACGTTTTGTCTACGATGAAAAGATGCCCCCAGACTTACTTGATTACCTGCGTAGGCGTTTTGGATTTGGGAAGTATGACAGCCTGATTGCCGGCGGGCGCTATCACAACTCGAAGGACTTTATTCAATTTCCCAATGTGGGTCCCAAATACCTTGAGTTTAAATCCATGGGGCAGATCAGAATTTCCCGCCTTGAGGATGATGCGAGTGTGTTTGCCAATATCCGTGAAAAGGATGTCCTTCTGTATTATCCCTACCATCCTTTCGAGTACATCATTGACGTGCTGAAGACCGCGGCGGTAGACCCGGATGTGCGTGCGGTACGAATCTGCCTGTACCGCGTAGCGAAAAATTCTCAGGTCGTGGATGCGCTGATTAATGCCAAGAATAACGGTAAAACCGTTCAGGCCGTGGTTGAACTTGCGGCCCGCTTTGATGAGCAGGCAAACATCACATGGGCACAGCGCCTTACCGATGCGGGTATCGAGGTTATCTTTGGAATTCCAGGACTGAAAGTGCACAGCAAGCTCTTCCTAATTGAGCGTCAGGAAGGTAAAGAGCTCAAGTATTACAGCCACGTTGGCACGGGCAACTTCAACGAAAAGACCGCACAACTTTATACCGATTTTTCGCTCCTGACATTTGATCAGGAGATAGGCCGTGATGTAGCGCAGGTGTTTGAATTTCTCAAATATAACTACCGTCGTCAGGAATACCAGAAATTACTGGTGTCACCTCATAGCTCTCGTCCTGCGTTGCTGTCGATGGTCGAGCGAGAGATCGCGCACGCAAGAGACGGTTACCGCGGTTTCATTTTTTTCAAGTGCAACAACCTCGTTGATCAAGAGCTCACCAATAAGCTCTATGAGGCGAGTCAGGCGGGCGTCGAGGTAAGACTCATCGTGCGCGGTATGTGTCAGATCAAGCCTGGAGTCAAAGGCCTGTCAGAAAACATTAAAGCTATCAGCATTGTGGATCGCTACCTTGAGCATGCGCGAGCGTATGTCTTCCATAATCGTGGGAAACCAAAATACTATATTGGGTCGGCCGATTTGATGACACGTAATATCGATTATCGGGTTGAAGTACTTTGTCCTGTTGTCGATCGAGATGCGCAGAAAATCATTCAGGATGTGCTCGACCAGCAATGGCATGATAACGTCAAGGCCCGCATTCTCGATGCCGACCAAAGCAATCGGTTCCGGAAGCCAGAAAAGCGAGCTCCGACGATCCGGTCTCAGGAAAGTATCCACCGTTATTTGGCAGCCGGAAAGTTGCCGCGCTATCCGAAATCGACGATGAATCAAGCCTCCAAGCGCAGACGGAAAGGATAGGCCTCATGGCCCTGGGAAGTCTGCTCGCGCTACTAGACGACATTGCTACGGTACTGGATGACGTGTCGGTCATGACCAAAGTGGCGGTCAAGAAAACCGCTGGCGTGCTTGGAGATGATCTGGCGGTCAATGCGGAGAAAGTGCTTGGTGTCAGGCCAGAGCGTGAGCTTGCGGTGGTCTGGGCTGTTGCTAAGGGTTCATTTAAAAATAAGCTGATTCTCGTGCCGGCAGCGATGCTCATTTCGCTATTTGTTCCCGGGTTGATCACGCCCCTGCTTGTCTGCGGTGGGCTCTACCTATGCTTTGAAGGCGCGGAGAAAATCCTCCATTACAGTACCAAAGCTCACGCTGAAACTGAATTAGACGAGGTGGCTGACCGTCTATCCGGCTCCTCTGCGGATTTGGTGGCCTTCGAGAGAGAAAAAATCAATGGTGCTATTCGCACCGACTTTATTCTCTCCGCAGAAATTATTGTCCTGACGCTTGGTGTGGTCGAAGCTGAGGAGCTGCTTATTCAGCTTTTGGTTCTTTCTGGCATCGCGAGTTTGATGACAGTGGGGGTGTACGGGCTGGTGGGGGCAATCGTGAAAATAGACGACGCGGGTCTTCTCCTTCTTCGCCGCTCCGATGAGGGTGTGGTGGCTGATGCTATACGCGGAGTCGGGAGGGGATTGCTTTGGTTTGCCCCGCGATTAATGAAGACGTTGACAGTGGTGGGGACGCTCGCCATGTTTTTGGTGGGCGGCGGTATTCTGCTCCACGCCAGTCACGCTGTGACTGATTGGGTCGAAGGGTGGGCTGCAGGAGTAGAGATGATTGGGTGGATGTTGCCGACCTTGATTGGTGGGTTCATGGGGCTGCTCGCGGGAGTGGTCATGGTGAAGACCTGGGACGTAGCCGGTCCGCTTGTGGCCCGTCAGCGTTCGAAGTAACAGATTTCCATCGGCAGCCCCTGACTGTCGATATCCGGGGTTTTCGGAAGTGTTTTGAGGCGGCCAGCTTGTGGCATAACGGCTAGACAGATCGCGTCGAGCACATCATCGGGAAGAACCTGGCTGCGTTTGGTTTGTGACAGGATTTCATCGGCTAGCTCGGGGACCTGTGGATCAAGAGCACTGAGCAAGTCTAGGCGCTCCCTGAATCCGGCGGCCGTCTTTTTCTTGGAGTGGAGATCGGCGCCATTGATTGCTTTAAAGGCCACTTCAGGATGTGCCTCGCGAAGTTTCCCTTGCCACTTTTTGTCTTTTTTAAAAAGACTATCCACCTCATGGATTTTGGGCAGTATGAAAAAGCTTTGTTTGCTGAGTCCACGACCGCATATTTCCCGATGACAGGTGTTGGCCTGCGCGTAAGATTTTGCAGATAGTACGCCACGCACAGGGGTTGGAAAGACAGAGCTTGAAAAGGCCCTTCCAAGAAACTCTCTCGCGGCGCTATCGCAGCGACGACGTTCCTTGCTGCTTAGTCCGATGGGAATATCAATGAAGGCGCGACGACATGCTCGTGTCGCAATGAGGTCCCAGACAGACGCTTCGATCTGCCAGACAAAGCCCTCGGGTTTATGCCAAATTCCAAGCCATCCGAATCGACAGCCGTCAATGCCCAGTGTGCTCAAGAGGATGGGTCCTGTATTGAGAAAGTGCAGGATAGGGGATTCTCCGACCAAGTGTAATATGGCGAAAGAATGGACTTTTAGATTGTCTACCGAATGTGATGAATTACTGACGTCGGTTGAAGAAAGCGCCGTCCGCTGCCACCTTGAGCGACCTTGTGTAGGGTCAGAGCAGCCAAGGGGATACCTCCGAACTATTAGCAATAATAACTTGTTGTGCTCTTGGATCCTCGAAGTGTTCTCCGGCATTGATGTTGAGTAACTGCAGAAGGTAGTTCACCAGTCGGGCCCGAACCCGAACGTTGAGCTCGCCGTTTTCCATGCCATAGTCCACCGCAACCACCTTTTTTTGTTCTTCGCTCAAGCGCGGGTCTGGCGTGAGCTTTATATCAATGAACCGATGCCAGTCCGTATCGTTGGCGGGATTTATGTCGGATTGACCCAGTAACTCGGGCGTATCTCTGAAGCGACTCAGCACGAAGTCCCTGAAATCGCGATTTTTTTCACACCAACCTCTTACATGCCAGCGCAATCCTGTCCACACGAGTGTGTGTGGCGCAATGATGCGGCCCTCGCGATCGGGATTGTTGAGAGAGACATAGTCCACCTCAATTCGCTGCCGCTCTCTGGCTGCGAGCACAAGGGGCCTAAGAGTGTCTGGAGAGACCGGCCGAATTGGAGGAGAGAGCACGTCAACCTGATGGGTGGGCAAAGCGATGTCACTGAAGGTCTGGTGGAGTTCACTGCGGTGGGCGAGCAGTTGGAGATACTCCTCTGACAAGCCGCGGGTTACTGCTGGGCTAAACGAGGGTGCAGGTTCGTAGCCTTTTAGATATTTGTTGTAAACAAGATTCCCCGCGCCTACTTCGCGGTTGTAGACGTTGATGTCCTTACTCGCTTGTTGGCGTCCGATACCGAAGGTCTCGACCAAATGGCGAGTGGTGAGTCGCCCCTCCCACAAGGCAATGAGCTCGATGAAACGATAGCGGGATAGTAAGTCCCAGCGATAGGGCAAATGCTGCGTCATGGCTACAGCGTATCAAGAATTAACCTAATATCGTCCACTGTGGTGCGCGGATTTACGATGCAGAATCTTAATACGGTTTCGCCATCGTGCTTGGTGGTGGTCACGAATGCGAGGCCATCCTCCATCAATTTTTCGCTCCAGGCGCTGTACTCCTCAGGACTCCAGCCCGGACGGCGAAAGACGCAGATCGACAGATGCTGCTCAACCACCATCTCGAGCCGCGGGTGCTGTTCGATCATCGTAGCGGCTTTCTTGGCGACATCGATGGTTTTTTCGACTGCCACGGTATAAGCCTCGGTTCCGTGGGTGGCCAAGCTGAACCACAGCGGCAGTCCGCGTGCCCGCCGGGACAGATGATGAGCGTAGTCCGATGGATTCCAGACGCCATCGTAGAGCACTTCTAGATAGTCGCCCTTTTGTTGATGGGCCCGTCGCGCAGTCGCAGGGTCGCGATAAAGCAGTGCGCAGCAGTCAAAAGGAGCGAAAAGCCATTTGTGGGGGTCGACGATAAAGCTGTCAGCGCGCTCGATGCCGTTGAAATCCTGCCGTACCGAAGGGGCGGCGAGCCCGGCGGCGCCATAAGCGCCGTCCACATGCATCCAAAGGTCTTCACGCTCACAGACATCGGCGATGCCAGTCATATCATCGATAATGCCCAGGTTGGTCGTGCCCGCAGTGCAGGCGACGGCAAACAAGCGAGCCCTATCCTCGGGCGCAAGGTTTGCAATAACAGCGGCCACGTCTTCACCGGTTAATCGATGTCCACCAGTTTCTATTAGATCTACGTCCATGACGTACGTCGCCTGTGCGATAGAAGCATGGGCACCCCGTGACGAGATGACCAATCCCCGAATCTGTCGCTTATCCTCGTTTAATCGTCGCCAGTCATGGCGTGCAGCGGTTAACGCGGACAGGTTGCCCGCGGTACCACCGCTAACAAATACGCCACCAGCTTCAGCGGGAAACCCCGCAAGGTCTGCAATCCAGCGAAGAGCCTGATTTTCTGCGTAGACGCCGCCAGCCCCTTCCAGCCAGGTCCCACCAAAAATGCTGGAGGCGCCCACAACAAGATCAAAAAGAGTTGCGGCCTCGGTTGGTGCAGCGGGAACAAAAGCCAGCAGCCTTGGATGGTCAACCGAGATACAGGCGGGAGCAAGCACATCGGTGAATAAGCGCAGAGCCTCCAATCCTCCCAGGCCATCTTGGGTGATGGTTTGCCCCACCATGGCCTGCAGCTCTGATTCAGGGCGTGCGGCATCCAGCGTAGGAGGGTCCATTCGGACACGCTCCACGGCATAGCGGATGATCGCTTGAGTTAATACTTCCATGTCTTTATTGAGCTCGTGCATCGCTGGCTAACGTCCTTTGACGGTGAAAAACGAGAGAGGTAGGGCCAGATTATCTACTGCCCGATTCGGTCAGAAAATACCCTTTAGGTGGAAGCCACGGACGCCGGGTTTTGTCGAGTGAGCGGGAGACTAAGCACGCCCACGGCCGCACAAATCAGCATGATGTTGGCAGTTGGAACGAGAGTGCCATCGTAGAGAATACCCGCAACAAATCCGACCAATGCAGCTATCACCGAGTGGACGAAGCCGTAGACTGCCGATGCTGCACCAGCGGTTTTTGGAAATAAAGATACCGCCCCCATGGCCGCGTTAGCGGAGGTGAGGCCTATGCCAAAAAAGATAAGGCACGAACTGATTGCCAATCCCCAGGCGCTCTCAGCACCATTAGGGGCGAGAAACCGCTGGTTTGCAGCAGCAATGAGGCAGAGCAGGACACCGATGGACATCACCCGCAAGAGCCCTAGATACATCACCAGTCTCGAACAGAGTAGTGCTCCCGCCATGAAACCGGAAACAGACGCCGCGAACGCGTAGCCAAAATAAGCGGGGGGCAGCGCAAACACGTCGCGCATGAAGTAGGCCACGGTCGAGAGGTAGGCCAGAATGGCCGCGTAGGTGGCGGTTCCACAGAGTTGAAAACCAATGAACTGGCGGTTGCGCAGGCATACGCCAAAAAGTTGAAGTACCGGGATCAACCGGATGCTGCCTTCGCCGATGGCGGGGGCGGATTCTTTGAAGGTTCTGAGTCCAACAAGGATAAGAACGCCAAACAGAGCTAGCGCCACAAAGGTTGCGCGCCAGTGGAACCATACCAGCACCCAGGACCCCACCGTTGGCGCGATAAGAGGGATCACCGCCATTGCGGCCCCTAGCATGGACATTACCTGCGCTGCACGATCACCATGATAGCGATCACGAACAATAGCTCGGGCGATGACAGGTCCGCTGGCCGCTGCAAGCCCTTGCGCCAGTCGGGCCAGCCACATGACTTCCATATTGGTTGCCAGTGCACAGCCTACGGAGGTGGCTACAAAAAGTGCCGTGCCTGCGGTGATAACGGGGATTCGACCATAGTAATCCGAGAGTGGTCCAAAAATAAGCTGCCCTGCAGCCATGCCTAACATAAAGATCGACAGTGTCAGCTGTCCCTGTGCTTCTGTTGCGCCAAAGGCGTCAATCATCGCCGGGATAGCAGGCAAGTAGAGATCGGTGGCAATAGCAGCGTAGGCCACCATGCCTACGAGGGTCGCGTAGGTGGCTCGCTCGGTCATGAAGATTTTAATTCAGGGTAGGCGCTGCCAATTGGCAAACGGGGCAGGCTTCCGGGATAAAAAACTGGCCGTTTTCTGCGTCCATGATATCGAGCCCCATCGCCTGCTGGTTATCAAACAGCGCTACACGCATGACATAGGTCGATTCGCTGCTGCTCATTTGCACCATTTGAAAAAGCGTCAGTGCGGTGCTGTTATCAGAGGCAGTTCGTTGTGCAACTTGCTCCATGTATTGCTTTGCAGCCGCGGGTTCCATGGGTACAAGCGGCTGCTCAAGAGCCTGCTCTAGCATACGCGCAAGCAAGTCTTTGTTTTCGTCATGAAAGAGTGTCGCGTTCGCGACGGCGCTCAGGTCTGACATCGAATTCCCCCTCGACGCAGTGGATTTGGACGACGCTTTTTATCCGGTTTGGTGCTGTCGTCTCCGGCATCGCAGTCTAGCATCGAATAATCCTGCTAGCCACGAAATCAATCTAAAAAGGATTATCGCCAGTCGATCTTGTCAAAATCCGAGGCGCTGTGGCGCTCTGGAAGCTGCTTGTTTTCATCGCCCCAGGCGCGGTTGACCAGAATTCCGCGTTTGGCCGCGGGTCGCTCGCCAATTGCCTGGGTCCAGCGCTGTACATGGGTATAGCTGGCTACATCGAGGAACGTACCGGCCTCATAAAGCAAGCCCTTGGCCAGGGCGCCATACCAGGGCCAGGTGGCAATGTCTGCGACCGTATAATCATCGCCGGCAAGGTAGGGCCTTTCCGCGAGGGTTTTATCGAGTAAATCCAGGTGTCGCTTCACCTCCATGGCGTAGCGGTCGATGGGGTACTGCCATTTTTCGGGGGCATAGGCATAAAAGTGGCCGAAGCCCCCGCCGAGAAAGGGAGCCGACCCCTGCAGCCAGAATAACCAGCTCATCACTTCCGCGCGGGCGTCTGCCTCGGGTGGAAGAAAGTGGCCAAACTTCTCGGCCAAGTGGACCAAAATGGCGCCCGACTCAAAAATGCGTATGGGGGATTCGCCGCTGCGATCGAGGAGGGCCGGTATTTTTGAGTTTGGGTTCACCGCGACAAAGCCTGATGAAAATTGATCCCCCGAGAGAATATTGATGGGCCAGGCATCGTACTCGGCGTCGCTGATGCCCAGCTCCAACAACTCCTCAAGCATCAGCGTGACTTTCACGCCATTGGGCGTACCCAATGAATAAAGCTGTAGAGGGTGTTCACCGACGGGCAAATCCTTCTCATGAGTGGCGCCCGAGACAGGACGGTTAATCCCGGCGAAGCGACCGCCGCTCTCGGCGTCCCAGGTCCATACTTTGGGTGGTTGGTGGGCGTTGTCGGACATCGATGGCATCCCGTGGTGGTGGGGGCGGCAGTATGACAGAGCATCCTTGACTATCAAGTTCAGCCTGCCTATTCTTCACGCCCTCCGCCCGTAGCTCAGCTGGATAGAGCACCAGGCTTCGAACCTGGGTGTCGGGAGTTCGAATCTCTCCGGGCGGGCCATAACTGATGATGCCCCCCTCCGGGGGGGGTGTCGGTAACGACCTGTTCTCAACACCCCAATACTCGAGAATGAGTCGAGCCTAGTGAGGCTCGTGCAGTCGAATTCCGTAGGTGCGGATGGTAAATCTGAATTCGTTACCGAGGACTAGCTCAAGGCACTCGTCGTAGTATCAGCTTGTTTCATGAGACTGCTCTGATGCGACTTCAGCGATTGCGGCTTCCATTGGCGCAAGCATGGCCGCAGCGCGGGGGTAGCCGGAATACTGTGCGATGAATAACAAAAGCTCACGAGCTTCATCTGCATTCATTTCACCACGCTTTAAAGAAGCTTTGATTTGAATCTTGAATGTTTCTTTCTCGCCTTTTTCAGCGATGATGCCGAGCAACAGGATGCGTTTGTCGCGCATTGATAAAGTATCGCGCGTCCAAATCTCCGCAAATAGTTGCTCGAGCATGACGTCAGAAAATGCAAAACCTTCTCCGGGGACTTGTACGTCGCCGGCATAGACATCCTTGATCTTTTCTACACCACGCTCACGTCTTGTTTGTTCGCTCATTTTTGTCTCCATCGGTATCAGTATAGGTAGTGTAAGGTCGTCGGAACACCGCTTGCACTGGTTTGCCAGTTTACGGGAACAACGTTGTGGTGAGTCCCGCAAAGATATGCTTTTCCACGATAGCCCGTGTTAAGTTGGTGCCGAGGGTTCGGGTCGCTACGATTCCGTTAATCTCACGGTTTAGTCTCAGCTTCTACAGAAATCTGTGGTCAGTCCGGTAGTCGAAAGGCTACGAGTGCATCCCCTAATAGCTCGCCCAATTTATCTGGGCCCTTGGCCGCATACGCCAGTGGCCCGTGCCCTCCAGCGGCAATCACTACATATTGCTTGCTGTCCTTGTTAAGGCGATATGTCATTGGGCTCGCCTGTGCCGGCGCCGGAAGCTTCTCTTCCCACAGTGTTTCTCCAGTGTGCACATCAAAGGCTCTGAAATAGCCGTCGAGTGTGGCACCGATAAAGACGAGCCCAGTGTCGGTCTGTAGGCTTCCTCCGGTATTTGGTGTGCCCCAATCCAAAACACGACCTAGGCCTAGCGGCGATAGCTCTTCAAGATTTCCGAGTGGCTCCTCCCAAAGTGTTTCTCCGGTATCCAGATCTACGGCGGTGAGAACTCCCCAAGGCGGCGCTGTGCAAGGCGTGTTATTGGGAGAAACAAAGCCACCTCTTATGACGACATAAGGGGTGCCTTCTTGGGCGTTTGCGCCTACTAAATCGGTACCATCTAGCTCCACGGCATTTTCGCGGGGGATTAATTTGATGGTGTACGGGACACGCATTGTGTTTGCGATCATGATCCTTTCACGCACGTTAACCGATACTGAGCCCCAATTCACACCTCCACCGAGGCCTGGCCATTGCAATGTGGCCTTGTTGAACGCCGGCGGAGTGAAGATGCCGCGATAATCCATTTCACGGAAATGTTGAAGGCACGCTTCACGATCGCCGGGATATAGTCCCCAAATATCATCTTCGGTAAGTGTTTGCGGATGGATTGGCTTTGGCAAGGTTGGGAAGGGCTGTGTTGGTGAGGTGTATTCGCCCTCGACAAACGTCTTTGGAACGGGTCGTTCTTCGACCGGAAATAACGGCGCACCGGTTGTTCGATCGAGTAGGAAAATGTGGCCTGTCTTGGTGGCTGTAATTACACCTGATCTGGACCCTCTGTGCTCAAACAGCACGGGCTGCGCGGCGATATCGTAGTCCCAAATATCGTGATGTACCGCTTGAAAGTGCCAGACGGGCATGCCGGTGTCCGCGTCCAGGGTTACTACTGATGTGCCAAAATAGTCTTTCTGGCCTCGCTCAGTTCCTCCGTAGTGGTCAGGTTGGGCTCCCCCCATGGGCAAAAATATGAGGCCATTTTCGACATCGGCCGACATATTACCCCAGCTGGCTGCCGTGCCGCGGGTGAAGTTTTTGCCTGCAAGCGCATCCTCTGCGGTTACACCATCCATGCTCGGAGGCACCGGATCAAATGCCCATCGAAGTTCGCCGGTTCTGATGTCGAAGGCTCTGATCACGCCGGGAGGTGAGTCTACTCGTTGACCATCCTTAACGAATGCATTGGTGACGACGAGATCGTTAATGACAAGTGGTGCGGAGGTAACGTAATACTCAGCGAGTCGAAGGTCGCCCAAGTTGGCTTTTAAATCTACAAAACCGGCTTCGCCAAATTCACCGCACGGCTCGCCGCTTTCAGCGTCGACAGTGAACAGCCGAGCATCAAGTGTGGCTGATACGATGCGCTTGCCGCAGGCCTTAGCTTGAGCAGCGGTTGTTCGCTCTTGCCAGAATGCAACTCCACGGCATGTGGGCGTGTAAACGCCTGTTAGATCAACTTGCGGATCATAGGTCCACCGTTCTTGGCCAGTTTCAGGATCCAGTGCTATGACACGATTGTAACCGGTGCAAAAGTACATGGTGTCATTCACGACGATGGGCGTTGCCTCGAAGGTGGTTGCTCCATGAATGTCAGTGCCGGCACTGACATCTCCGGTGTGATAGGTCCACGCAACTTCCAGATCCCCCACATTGTCAGGTGTTATCTGGTTGAGAATGCTGAAACGTTGTGCTTCCGGGTTGCCGCCAATGGTCGGCCAGTCGCTAATAGGCCCAGAGAAGTTGGTGTGTTCGGTTCCGCAACCTAATAGAAGGAGCCCAAGGCAAGCCGCCATGGCGAGACTGATATGGTGGCTAGGTCGACGCATCTGATTGTAGCCCCGCGTAAAAGAGTTTTGATTAGTGGGTGTATATAACCAAAATATAGCATAACAACTGAAATGTTTTTATGCTACCCTGAAATCAAAATACTGGCACACATTACGAGCTTGGACAGAGTTATGTGGGATGGGGAGTACGACGTTATTGTGGCGGGGAGCGGTGCTGGTGGCCTTACAGCAGCGTGCCGCGCACACGACTTGGGAAGCAACGTGCTGGTTGTGGAAAAGACCGAGTTTTATGGAGGAACATCTGCCAGTTCTGGTGGCGGGCTTTGGATCCCCAATAACCACTTGATGATCCAGGCTGGGATCAAAGATAGTTCAGAAGATGCGATGGAGTATCTCCTGGCTTTAGCGGGTGACGATGTAGATCAAACTGTAATTGAGGCATTCGTGCGTGAGGGACCCAAGATGTTGCGTTACCTCGAAAAGGACACCCGCGCTGCCTTTGAGTCGATGATTTACTATGCTGATTATTATCAGGATGTGGCTGGGTCTCGTACTGGGGGGCGTTCAATTGATCCACTGCCTTACCATGCCCGCGACTTAGGAAAGTCATTCGAAACGTTAGGCTTTCCGCATATACAGACCAGAGTTATGGGCATGATGGGCTATACCAATCAGGAAGGTGCGGTTCTTCTGAGCAAGGCACCTGGTTGGTGGAAGGTGGCTCTTAAACTGGCTATCGAATACTTTTCTGATCTTCCTGCACGACTCAAAGGCAGGCGCTCTCGTCGCTTGGTAATGGGGAATGCACTGATTGCGCGCCTGCGCCACTCCCTCGACGATCGTGAGATACCAATCTGGCTAAACAGCCCGGTTTCACAGTTAATTACTAATGACGGACGTGTTACCGGTGTCGAAATACAGCAGCAAGGCAAAATTAAAAGGATCAGAGCGAAACGTGGCGTCGTGATTGCGGCCGGAGGGTTTGAGCACAATAGCGCGATGCGTGCGAAATTCCTTCCTGGGCCTACTGATTCTGGGTGGTCTGCTGCATATCCCGGTAACACGGGTGATCTTATTCGTGCGGGAGAAAAAGTGGGTGCCGCTACGCATTTAATGGATGAAGCGTGGTGGGGGCCGACAATCAATATTGATGGTGAGGATCGTGCTCGCATGCTATTTACCGAGCGCTCGATGCCGGGATGTATTCTTGTTAATCAAGAGGGTAAGCGGTTTGTGAATGAATCGGTTGCCTACACAACCGCTGTTCAAGCTATGTACAAAGAAAACAACTTGCCCTGTTACGCGATTTTTGACAGCCGTTATAGGCGAGAGTATCCGTTTGGTCCACTTCTGCCGAGTGCAATGCGAATGGACTTTATGCAACCAAGAAAAGTTCGAAATGAGTTATTAGTTTCAGGCAGCACGTTGCTGGAATTGGGACAAAAACTTGGTATAGATGGCGCTGCGCTATCGTCTACGGTTGGTCAATTTAATGGCTATGCCAATTCTGGTGTCGACCAGGATTTTCATCGTGGAGAAGACAGTTATGACCTCCTGTATGGCGATGTTCGGCTCGGTCCGAATCCGTGTCTTGCCCAATTGGCTGAGTCGCCTTACTACGGCATCGAGGTTTTTCCTGGCGATATTGGTACCAAGGGTGGCTTGCTAACAAATGCCTCAGCACAGGTACTCGATGATAGCCGTACCCCCATAGCCGGCCTTTACGCAGTTGGTAACAGCGCTGCGTCTCCGATGGGTCGCTCTTATCCGGGTGCCGGAGCGACACTTGGCCCAGCTATGACGTTTGGCTACGTCGCCGCTGGCCACTTAAGTGGTCATCAGTAGGCTGAATTCTTTGCACCCAAGGCTTGCGTTAGTCATCTTGTGGAGATATAGTAAAAAACATTGTAGATGATATGTTTTAGATGGAGAGCATCATGACGTATAAACCAAAAAAGATGCGGTTTGGAGCGTTTTTCGCGCCTTTTCATAACAACAGAACCAGCCCAACATTTGCTCTGGAGCGAGACCTTGATCTGGTCAAGTTCCTGGACGAGATGGATTATGACGAAGCATGGATTGGTGAGCATCATTCGGGTGCTTATGAGTGCATCGCATCGCCAGAGGTATTTATTGCTACCGCGGCAGAGCGGACCAAGCAAATTAAGTTAGCTACCGGTGTGAGTTCCCTGTCTTACCATCAGCCTTTGATTCTGGCGGACCGAATTGCGCAGCTCGATCACCAGACGCGGGGACGAGTCATATTCGGGGTGGGCCCGGGCCAGTTAATAGCCGATGCTTATATGATGGGCGTTGACCCGGCTAGATTGCGTGACCGCATGGGTGAGTCGTTGGATGTCCTGGTGAAATTATTGAATGGCGAAACTGTGACGGCGGAGACCGACTGGTTCACATTACGTGAAGCGAGAATGCACATCCTTCCGTATCAGGAGGATCTTGAAGTAGTGGTGGCCTCGGCAATCTCACCATCAGGTGCGCGGCTTGCCGGGCAATATGGTGCAGGCATGCTGTCAGTGGCTGCGTCGAGTCCCAAGGGTTTTGAAGCGTTAGCTGATAGCTGGAGTATTTGCGAATCTAAGGCCAACGAGTACGGTCAGAAGGTCGACCGCAGCACGTGGCGAGTGGTTGCGCCCTTTCACATCGCAGAAACGCGCGAGCAGGCTCGACGCGATCTAGAATATGGCTTGATGGACATGTTCAATTATTTCCACAAGTTCGGCGGTTCTTTGTTCCCCCAAGTCAAAGATTTAGATGAGGCAATCGAGACCTGGTGTGGTGGCGGTCTAGGTGCTTTTGGTGTTGGCTTGGTTGGGACGCCTGATGATTTGGTCGAGCATATAAAGAAGCTACAAGAGCAGTCAGGCGGCTTTGGCGCTTTCTTATCACTTGCACATAACGCTGCTAGTTACGAGGCCACAAAGAAATCTTACGAGCTAATTGCTCGCTACGTAATGCCACATTTTCAACACTGCAATGATAATCGCACGCCGTCGCTGGAGTGGGCGTCGTCAAATGCTGATCGATTCATGGAGAGCTATATGGGCGGGATCCAAGACGCAATCCAAAAGCATGAAGACGAAGTGGCGTCGAAGAAGAAAAAGGCGGTAGGGGCATGATTCAGCACATTACTTTGATTTATTTTAAAGAAGACACTGACACAGTACGAAAACAAAAGGTGCTGGAAGCCTTTGAACAGCTGCCAGCACTAATTTCAGAAGTCAAAGCATTCCGATGCGGCCTTGATCTCGAGTTGCTAGAGGGTAACGCCGGATTGGCAGTGGTTGCTGAGTTTTCGAGCAAGGATGACTTTTTAGTTTACGCGTCACATCCTGCTCACGCTGAGGTTATATTTCCAGTCTGTGGCGAGGTCATGGCATCGTACGCTACCAGCCAATTCGAGTTCTAGCCCGCTTATCCGCGTAGGTGTTTGGCACTAAATGCTGAACGTCTAAGTCGCTTTCTATCTCTGCGATATGGCTTTCTGTATTGTCTCACTGTATTTGTGAGGTGGCTTATGCCGGGCTTTATACATGACTAAGTAACTTGCCCATTAGGGTTGCCGACGAGTCGATTAGGGGCTTATCGATGACGATGCTTCATGAAACACGATGGACCGAGAAGTATGGCGAATGGGCCTTTGTAGCGGGCTCATCGGAAGGTTTGGGGGCAGCGTTTGCGACGGAAGCTGCAAAACGTGGATTTAACATTGTTTTATTAGCCCGAAGGGAACATCTGTTGAAGCAGGTAGCTGCGAGGCTGACGGCAGATTATGGTGTCGAAGTCCGCTGGATTGTTGCTGATTTAGCTGAAGTTGACAGTTGGCCTAAAATTTTCAGCGTGCTGGATGCCATTGATCTAGGCCTCTTTATTTATAATGCGGCAGCCGAACCTCAAGGTGTATTCACCGACATTTCCTTTGCCGAGCACCAACGCAACATTGTTGTAAATTGCACCACCCCGACGGCGCTAACTCATCACATATCTCAGTCAATGATTTTGCGTGGTAGGGGTGCAATTGTCCTTGTGGGCTCCAGGGCTGGAGAACAGGGAATAGCGCGGTTTGTCAGTTATGGCGCAGCAAAGTCCTATGAGATTCTATTGGGAGAAGGGCTTTGGTATGAGTTGGGAGAACACGGTATAGAGGCATTCACCTACGTAGTTGGCGCCACTGCTACGCCAAAATTCTTGGCGCGTATGAAAGATTTTATAAATAGTCAGGGTGAATCTCGACTTGATTCAGAAGATGGCGAATCAGGGCGTAACCTCAATTCGCCGAAGACGCCCGAGCAGGTGGCAGAGCGACTGTTTGCGTCATTTGGCAGTGGACCTCGCGCTTACTCCCATGAATCCGATGAACAAAATGTCATGGACAATATCGGTAAATCAAGAGCCCAAATAGTCTCTGAAATAAGCGATGTTATGGTCAAAGCCTATACGTCACTAGCGGAGGATTGAGACTGTTCGAGAACACCTTTCGGAGTTATAAGAATGACCGATACAAGTTCCCTCCACTCGTGCGTTACATCACTCGTCGGATTCAGTGTCACGCTGTTATTGTTTGGTTGTGGTCCAGTGGAAGACCCCGGAATTCACCCTGAATTTGATGCGAGGAATGCGGCACCGATTCCGCAGAAAGCAACTACGGAGCTCAATCCCCAGGGCAATCTATATTGGGGCGATCTCCATATTCATACTAGCTACTCCACCGACGCGTGGTTGATGGGGGTTCGTGCCTTACCTAATGACGCATACACGTTTGCGCGTGGCGGTGAGATCCGCCACGCTGGTGGTTATGGGATCAAACTACGGCGTCCGCTCGATTTTGCAGCTGTTACGGACCACTCTGAGTATTTAGGCGTTCTTAGAGACGCCAGTCCTGCAACACCGCTTAATGAAAAAAGCTTTAGTGACCGCATTCGTAATGACGGCAAGCTGCTAAATACGCTTGCGTGGTATAGGACAGTGTCAGGCTTTGACTTAGAGGAAGTGGCGGCCACGCATGGCACGGGTGCTACGCGAGGCGCGTGGGCGGAAACGATAAATGCGGCTGAGGCTCACAACTTGCCAGGCGAATTTACAGCTTTCATAGCCTATGAGTGGAGCTCCGCGCCAGACAAAGACAACCTTCATCGCAATGTTATTTATCGTGACGCTAACGTCCCGGATGTTCCCTACAGCTCGCTGAATTCAAACGACCCTGAAGATTTGTGGGCAGAGCTTGAGCGACAGCGGAATAGTGGCGCGAGCGTATTTGCAATACCCCATAATGGAAATGCCAGCAATGGCAGGATGTATGGTTCAGCTACATTCGGTGGCGCGGCTATGACGGCTGCATACGCCTCTGAGCGCATGCGTAACGAGCCACTGAGTGAAATATTTCAAGTAAAAGGGTCATCGGAGACGCACCCACAGCTCTCACCGAAGGATGACTTTGCTGATTTTGAAATTGTTGACATCAGATTGGCGCAGGACGCGGATATTTCAGAACCGAAAGGCAGCTATGCGAGGGATGCGCTGCGTACTGGAATCGAAATGTCTCATAGCGAGGGCTTTAATCCATATAAATTCGGTGTCATTGGCAGTTCCGACGGCCACAATGCCAGCTCTCCGGTAGAGGAAGACAGCTATCACGGAAAATTGCCTATTCTTGACGGCAGCGCAGCTACCCGATTGCGCACCAATATGTTTCTGCCCCAGGACTTACCCGGTGGTCCTTCATGGGGGAGTGGTGGTTTGGCCGCAGTCTGGGCCGAGGAAAATACCCGAGGCTCCTTGTTCGATGCCATGTTGCGCAAGGAAACGTATGCCACCTCGGGGCCAAGAATTTTGGTCCGGTTTTTTGGGGGCTGGAATTATTCAGCTGATATCCTAGATAGCCCCGAATGGGTAGAGATCGCACAGGCGGACGGAGTGCCAATGGGTGGCGTTCTCCCTCCGTCTCTGGCTGGCAGTGCCCCCACTTTTACTGTTTGGGCTGCTCGTGACCCGCAAACCGCGAATCTCGACCGAATTCAAATCATAAAAGGATGGGTTACAGCCGCAGGCAAATCGATGGAGCGAGTCGTTGATGTGGCTTGGGCTGGGAATCGCGCTTTAGATGCCGACGGTGTTTTACCCGCTTTAGGTAATACCGTTGATATCAGCAGGGCTAGCTATGTCAACAGCATAGGCGAAGCCCAGTTATCTGCCGTATGGACAGACCCTGATTTTGATCCTGATCAAGAAGCGTTTTATTACGCAAGGGTCATCGAGATACCAACGCCGCGATGGTCAACCTACGATGCGAAATCCTTGGGGGTAGAGCCTCCACAACCCGCTGTCCATCAAGAGCGCGCGGTCACATCTGCGATTTGGTTTTCACCTAACTGAGAGTGCGGTCTGTCAGAATGCTCTTGTGATTGCCGGCTCTCAGCTCTAAAGGGAGAGATTAGGTCTATCGTTGGGGTACAGTCGTAGATCCTTTATGCAGGATTGGTTCGAGCTTCCTGGCAGACTAAAATCGCGAAAAAAAACCTCCATGGATGTTCCATGGAGGTTTTACTGTGCCCTTAACTATTATGCTGGCTTAGAACTTGTACTCCGCCGATGCTGCCCAGAAACGTGGAGCGTTATAACCACCGACAGTCATCAAAGAGATGTCAAAGGCGCTCACGAGTTCTCGCTCGTCAGTCAAGTTTTTACCTTCTACCGCAAAGCGCCAATTTTCAGTCTCAAGTGCGATCATGGCGTTCCAAGTGCCGTATGCATTTGCAAACTTAGAAGCGTCTAAGGGGTCTTCCAAGTTAATCGGAGACTCAACATACATATCATCTTGATAGGCGTAATCCACGGCGAAGGTGAGTTCACCTAGACTGCCGACGTCGGTGTTGTACATCGCGCGAATCGAGGCGGTCAACTCTGGCGCGTAGCCAAGTTCGTGCGTATCAGCTACGTTGCTGGTAGTACCGTCAGCGTTATCAAGCAAAAGTTGATCAATTTCGCTGTCCAAGTAACCAATGTTTGCACTTAGCATAAAGCCGTCTAGCGGTGTCAGCCACATGGTCTCCACTTCAAACCCGGAAATGGTTGCAGCACCCACGTTGCGGGTAACGCTGCTCAGGTCACCATTTATCAATGTCACCGCGAGGGTTTGCATCTCGTCGTACTCGTTGTGGAAATATTCCGCATTAAACCGCAACGTGCCATCGAGCAGCGTCGATTTAAAACCAGCCGAATAGGTATTCACGGTTTCTGGTTCGAAGCGGTTTGCGATGGCGGAGTTCCGGTTAAAACCACCGGCCTTGAACCCTTCAGCATAACCTGCGTAGACCATCAAGTTGTCGCTGATTTGATACTTGGCGCGCACCGTCGTTGTGATTTCATCGAATGTGTCCTTGCCATAGGTGTCTTCGGGCACGGTTAGCTCAAAGTAGCGAGTGTAAGGAGTGATCCACATACCGCCAACGTAGGGGAAAATGCCCTCCACAGCAGCTTCTGCACCCGGCGCAATCGCCAGTGGCAATGGCCCTGTAAATTGCGTGATGGCCAACGGGTAGTAGCCATTGGTTGTCCATGATTTTGATTCTTCCTCAATTTCATCTTCCGTCCAGCGTGCACCTAAGGAAAGCTGGAATTTCTCAGTCACATTCCAATCGACGTTCCCATACACAGAGTGGGAACTGAGCGTTCGCTTCTGGTAATAGGTGTCTTTGGACTGGTTTGTAGTGCCTCTGAGATAAGGTGTTTGTGGTGTGAAGGCGCTGCCTTGATCATAGTCGCCATCCAAATAGTAGTAACCCACTACAGCAGCGACGTTTTCGCTGGTGTAGTTAAGTTGAAACTCTTGGCTAAAGTCCGTGGTGTCGATATCGCTACGCAAAGTATCAATCCACTGCTGGGTGCTCACGTCATGATCATAGGGCTGAGTGGCGCTCGTCTCGCGCTGTGCAGTAACCGACTTGAGGGTGAGCTGGTCATTAATGTCCCAGCTCGCGGTCAGTGCGTAGTTGTTGAGCTCTAGAAAACGCTGTTTGAAGCCTGCATCAAAGCTGCTGCGGAAGGTGTCCTCATCCGTCGGCATTGCTAGGTCATGGGGCTCCGCATTGGGCGCGGCGCCGGGGAAGAAGATCTGGTTTGCCGTGGTTGTGATTAACGACAAAATATTCAGTGTTCCCTCATTCAGTGAGACTCGTTGCGGCACATAAGGCAGTGACTGATCGTCAACGTATTCAGCGGTAAATTTGACTTTGAAGTTGTCTGTGGGCGCCCATAGCAACGCACCTCTGTATGAGGCGGTATCCAAGTCCCAATACTCTTGCCCCGTGGCTTCATTCATTTGCCAGCCGTCGCGAGTTGATCGCGAAAACGCAAAGGTCCCACCCAACGTGTCGGTTAACGGGCCCGATATGCTGCCTTTCAGACGGGTGTAGCTTTCGTCTCCATACTTGAGCTCCAAGCTTCCCTCGAACTCCTCACTCGGATCGCGGGTGATATATTTGATGGCGCCGCCAATTGTATTGCGTCCGTATAAGTTCCCCTGTGGGCCTTTCAGTATTTCAATGCGCTCAACGTCATACAGTTCCATCAGCGCACCGGTCTGGCGTGGGTGATAAACATCGTCCACGTACAGCCCCACCCCTTGTTCATAGCTGGGGTTCGCACCAATACCCCGTATGTACACGGTTAAGGACCCGCTGCCCAGTGAGTTGGTTTCATTGATTTGAACGTTAGGGCTGAGGCGACCGACCTCAACCATGTTGTCAATTTGAGCATCGCGCAATTGATCGCCTGTGAATGCTGAGACGCTAAATGGGACTTCTTGGAGGTTTTCTGCGCGCTTTCGAGCAGTGACAATCACCTCCTCGAGCATTGCGGATTCCTGAGCTACCGTCAGTGTTGGCACGGAAAACGACGCAGTCGCTAGAGCTGTAGCAAGAGCAGTTTTTCTGAATTTTTGATGGGGTAGTTTAATCATGAGATGTCCCTGAAGTTAATTTTACTCTTATTAATCTTTTGGCTTTGCACTGGCCCATGTGTCTTCATTCATTTTGGTAACGCTCATTAGTGTGGCACCGCATAGCTTGCACGGGGCTAGCCGGCCATGCTGAAAAACATTTCACCACTAATGTTTACAGGATAGCTTGGAGCCAAATTACAAGCAAGGACAGGCAACCCCGATTGCCGTAGTCCGTTTGGTTTAGATCGTTGTGCTAGGTGAAAAAGCCCTCGCCAGACGCCATTTTCCGGCTGAGGTGGGCTATCCGGCCCAGCTACTCACTTAATGGCCTAGATACAGCGTACGTGATGTCTGGGTTGATCTACCCAATTCCATCTCGCTCCGCTGATAGCGTCGCGAATTATTTTTCCAGAGGGTGGATTTCATAAGTGCCGAACATTTTGTCGTACAGCAACGTGATGGTCGCAAAGTTACCCTTGTGCATATTGATGTGATGAGCGTCGTGCTTCATCGCAATCCAGTTGATCAGCCGATAAGGGAACCCTTGCAGGTCTATCCGGCAGTGATTTATTTGGTTCAGTTCAACGTAGACCACCGTCGATATGATGATCGTGACAACGTGGAAAGGTGCCAAACCCAGTATGGCCAACAGCGATATCGTGAGGAAATACAGCGCAATTCCGATAAAAATTTCCATTGGATGGAGCAGGTGCGAGTCAATAGAGCTAACGCGACTCCGAGCCTGGTGGTGAACCGCATGGACCCGGCGGAAATACCCTTCACCGTGAAAAAGGAAACGGTGGACGACATAGTAGAACAGGTCGTAAACCATCAGTATCAGGACAACATCTAGGAGAATTTTCCAGATGGATTGAGGCGACATCGACGCAATGAATGGCAGGATTGCAACATAAAAAAAGAGGTTAATAGCGAAACCAATTTGCTTGCTGGATTTCACCCGATGGTGGTACTTCTTTCCCTGTTCGTGCCACTTCTCTTGGTTTTCAGCAACATTTACCTCCAGCGTTTGCTTTAAAGCTGGAATGCGAAAGGCGATCGCGCGGCCAACCATACTTGTTAGCACTAGGCCGGCGAAGCATACGAAGCTGGCAAGCCAATCATAGTTGAAGTCAAAATTCATTGTTTTCCCCGCGTTATAAATCAAGAACGTGATTTACTTTTTACAAAAGTAATGTAATGTTGTCCTAGGGTCAACTTATATTGATTAAAGGTGTAGGTTGCCACTAATCGAGAAATGCTGATGGCCCAATGAGGACCGCAGCCAAGAGCGATGGGTTTCGTGATGGCGGCCGCATGGAATCGGAGGCAGAAAAACTGATATGCCACATTAGTTTCGTTTTGTATTCGTTCTTGGCTTTCCGGTTCAAGCTGCAAGCAGAGTTTGCCTGTACCATTGAAGAGCAACGACTAAAGGATAATGAAAAATGAATAAGCAGCCCTTGCGTGTTATCCACTGTGGCACCGGTACGGCCGGTGCCCTAGCGTTGGCGGATATTCTCCAGAACCCAGCAATGGAGCTAGTAGGATTGCTGGTTCACAGCGAGGAAAAAGCAGGAAAAGACGCTGGTTTGATTGCCGGTCAAGATGCTTGTGGTGTAGTCGCGACCGCAAATTACGAAGAGCTCATACGTTTGGAAGCGGATGCTGTGTGTTACATGATGCTGACCCCAAATCTAGACCATATAGCTGGATTCCTGCAAAGCGGAAAAACAGTGGTCACGACGACGGGGTTAATGCATCCACGTTACGCGGATCCAGCGACTGAAGAACGCCTCTTGAACGCCTGTAATGAAGGTAACAGCAGCCTCTTCACAACCGGTATCAATCCGGGTTGGGTGGACGAATCTTTGCCGTTACTGATGGGTCAGCTGTGTCAGCGCATTGATCACGTCAATATTCAGGAGTACGCCAACTGCGGGAATTACCCGGCGCTGAACGTGCTTGCTATTATGGGTTTTGGCAAAACTCCTGAGCAGATCGCTACCGAGGGGGCCGAAAACTTGGAAGTCATGTGCACCTTTTTTAGGCAGTCGGTGGCAGCACTGGCTGAAGATTTGGGATGTCCGGTTGAGGAGGTTACCCAAACACGCGAGTTTGTGCTTACCGACTACGATTTCGAAGTGCCGGCAGGCGTTATCCCTGCAGGTACAGTGGCGGGGCAGCGCTGGCGATGGGCAGGAATTTCTGGAGGCAAGGAACGTGTTGTTCAGGAAACATTCTGGTTTACTCGTTACGATCTTGGCCCAGGTTACCCGAATGAAGGGGATTTAGAAGACGACACGCTGTGGCGCGTCACACTGGAGGGAGACCCATCAGTGCGCTGTACCATTGAGCCAAGACAGAGTTTTGAGCGAGAGCGAAGCCCGGATGGCAAAAATCCGTCGGGTCTCTCGACAGCGATGGCTGCAGTCAATGCTTTGCCAGCCGCTGTCTCTGCTCGGTCAGGGATCCTTGGCGCGGCGGATTTGCGTGTAGCAGATATGCCTAAACGTTTACAGTAACCGTCGATTGTATCGGTAGTGATGTGCTCGGCCTCGGGGTTGCCGTCGCGACCCTGAGGAGGTTTTTGACCTAAGAGGGTTGTATGTCCAGCGCTCCCGAACGCTGCATAGCTCGTCCAGTTTGCCAGAACATGAGTGCTGCCAGCGTGGGCGTAAAGCTCAGAACAATGAGTGCATAGCGGATCGACTCGGCCCCGTGCTCCGGCTCCAGGCGTGCACTGAGGTCACCGACTAACAAAGGGCCCAGACCAGTACCAATGAGACTTGCGAGCATTGACCAGACCGCCGCAGCAACAGAGCGTGAGTGCGGGGGCACTAATTGAGTGGTAAGTGTCATGGTTGCTGGTGTCCACGCCGCAGCAAGTAACGAAGCGGCAATCGACCATATAAAAGCTTCAGGCATTATGCCGAAGATCACGGGTTGTGTCGGATAAAGATAGAAGGTGAGTGTCAAAGGGATCAGTGCCAATGAAGCCAGACCAGGTAACCACACGAACCAGCGCCTGTCTTTTCTCCCTAGCCGGTCAAGTAGAATGCCAAAGCCGAGGGCGCCTACAGCGGTGGGAAAAGCACCGGTCACGAAATACCATAGCCCCGCTTCAGTGGCGGAAAACTCATACACCCGACGCAGAAAGGTCAGTTCCCATAGTGCACGCCCCATTGCCGGGATAGACACCAGGCAAGCTGATAGTGTTAGGTAGACGAAGGGTCGTATTGCATAGAGCGCTTTGAGTTGCTGCCACAAATTTCCGTCTAGCTTGGGAACCCCTTGGGCACGATAGTCTCGAATGGTTAGTAGGAAGACGAGGGCGAGCAAGACGCCAGGAACTCCAACGCTTATGAGCGCGAAGCGCCAGCCATAGTTTGTGCTTGCCCATCCTCCATATATGGTTCCGAGCGCTAGACCAGCAATTGAACCCACCGTTAGCATTGCCATTGCCCGAGCACGTTTTTCAGGTACGACGTATTCTGATATGAGCGCTTGATTCGCTGGGCTTGCGCCGGCTTCTCCAAAGCCAACGCCAATGCGGGTAATCGCGAATTGCAGAAAGGTCTGTGCCTTCCCTCCTAGGGCAGTCATGAGGCTCCATGTAAATAGAGAAATTGAAACCACCTTGGTTCGAGACCACTTATCTGCCAACCGAGCCAGAGGAATCCCTGCCAGGAAATAGGTCAATGCAAAGGCTGGCCCCATCAAAAACCCCATCTGGCGATCATCAAGCCCGAGGTCGCTACTTATTTCATCGACCATAACCGAGAGAATTGTCCGATCGCAGGTGTTAAAAACCGTGACGAAGAAAATCAGCGCCAACACGTATCGTGTGTAACCGTCAGAGGGCGTTAGCGTGATGGGATTTGTTGTTTTGTTGTTAGTCATTCATGGACTCCATATTTCCTTTGCATCCACAGTCACAACTTAATCAGGCCTGTATCGGCAGCCTCTGAAAACGAGGCAAAGAGTAACCCGTAACGAGATTCCTCACGCACCGCTCTATAGATTTATTGCGCTGGTGGCGGGTGAGGCGAGAGACGGCAAGGGGCTGCCTGCGATGGGGGAGCGAGTTTTTCATATCAATGTCCCCGGTTGCGCTCCTTTTTCTGCAACGGTGCCTTTAATACACCTGTCGCCTTTGGCGACCCTCACCCGCAACTCTGGTCTGGTCAAAAAACATTTTATATGAAATAATTTGAAGTGAAATGTTTTTTTTGGCCAATTTCAATTGGTAAATAGCAGCTCAAAGGCCAACACGGTGAAAAAACATATGCGTCATTTGGGTGGCGGCGACTTACACCCAGTGTTTACTGGAGAAAAATAAAAATGAGTAGAAATAACTTAAGCAGTGCGGTCAGAGGCGCGATTTTTGCTACGTTACACGTGCCCTTCGCTATGACCGCGTTGCCGGTTGCCTCCGAGCAGCTGGCTCTAGAAGAAATCGTGGTTACCTCGCAGCGACGGGAGCAGACTCTGCAAGAAGTACCAATTTCCATTACCGCGTTCAGCTCGCGCGATATCGAAAATCTTCGTATCGACAACTTGCTGGATATTGGCTTAATGGTGCCCAACCTTTCAGCCGTTGAAGGCTCTGGTGGTACCCAGTCCATCAAGTACCAGATGCGAGGCCTAGAGGCGAGCGGGACGGCGCTGGGTGCCGATAGCGGAGTAGCAACTTACCTTGATGGTGTTTACCTCAAGGGCGGAAGTGGTGCAGTCGTCAACTATGCTGACATTGAGCGAATCGAGGTTCTGCGGGGCCCTCAAGGAACGCTTTTTGGGCGAAATACTTCTGGTGGGGCTATCCACTTCATAACGCGGAACCCTCCAGGCGAATTCGGCTTTAGACAGCAATTGACGGTTGGCAATTACGGGCACTTTCAATCCAAAACACGCATCGACACGCCCCAGATTGGATTGCTTCGCGCTTCGCTAAATTACACTCACTCTGAGATCGATGGGCCCGTTGATAATTTGGCCGCGGGGGCGACATATGATCTTACGCCATTTGGCGGAGGGGTTGAGACCTCGCCCGAGCGCCTTGGTGATGAAAATGTTGATGCGATCTCCCTGGCCGTTCAGCTTGACCTCATCGACAACCTAGACATCACCTATAAGTTTGACCACAGCGAGCGTGAAATGACTCCCTCGGCAGTTGGGATCATCGGGGTAATGCCAGGTATATATCAGGATTTTATGTGGCAGCCATCATTCAGTCTTGGTCGTCCCGATCAAGTAAACAACCCAATCCATCTTCCAAGTTACTTGGAAGCGGAGGGGCATAACCTGACGGTAGAGTATGCTCTCAGCGATACCCTAAGCGTTAGAAATATTCTGTCATACCGTGAGGGGTTGGTTGAGGTTCCCGGTCAAACGCTGGATGGTATGGGCCTTTATTTGCCGTCACTCGGTCAGCCACTGGAGCAAACAGTGGCGCTGGCATTTGTGGTAACCGGCGGCGTTGATAAAGAAGAGACGCAAGAAGAGTTTCAAGTGATTTGGGACACGGACAAATTTACCCTCACATCGGGTTTCCTGTATTACGGATTGGAGTCCTTGGCGGGTGGGTATCGTAATATGCAAAACGGCATTTTCGGCGGCAATTTATTTCCCGGATTTACGCCCTCGAATCAGTCACAAGTTGATGCTGACTCTACTGCGGTGTACAGCCAGCTAGAGTACCGGACTAATGAGCATCTCGAGCTGGTTGTCGGTGGCAGAGCGACCCGTGACAAAAAAGATTATGTCGACCGTACGCTGGAGTCCGTTGGCCTGGGCATCGTTTACTCGAACTATGACGAGGATGAGTTCACTTGGCTGTTGGGTGCTAATTACTATATGTCAGATGACCTGATGATGTATGCCAAAGCCTCTACGGGCTACATTTCGGGGGGGTTGGTATCGAGCGTGGCTTACGAATCAGAAGAGGCTCGTTCCTATGAGGCAGGCTTTAAAGGACTGTTCCTCGGGGGTAAGCTGATGGCCAACCTGTCTGCCTTTCATGTGGAGTATACCAACCAGCAATTTGGTACGTCTGGTCTGCAAGTTGATCCGCCGGTTCCAGCTTCCCAAGTACTTGTTAACGCGGGCGACTCAGAAGCTCGTGGTTTCGAATTCGAGGGCAAGTGGCTGCCAGTGGCTGACTTGCAGCTAGGTTTGAATCTTGGGTATCTCGACTTTGAATTTACCGATGTCAATTTTGCGCTTCTGGGAGGCCCGATTGCGCCGCATTTGCGGCCCCATTGGACTGGAAGTTTAATGGCAGATTATGAAACAGGGCCGGTTTTCGGAAACTCCGCGCTACGCTTTCACGTTGATGCGTCGTACCGGTCCTCGGAATGGATGGGGACGAGACCGGTTCCGTTTGCGGACGGTAAAAATAAGGCGCTTACTCGTTTTAATGCGCGCGTCTCAATCGATGATATTAAATTTGCTGGAGGCGTCGTGTCGTTGGCGTTGTGGGGCCGTAACCTGACTGATGTTGACGAGCCGAACAACATGCCGGCACTGGGCGTGGTCGTTGCAGGTACGTATTATCAACCTAGAACTTATGGTCTGGACATTACGTACAGTTTTAACTGATGGCGGTGTAATTCAACCGCCCTTAATGTGCGAAAGGATATTGATAACTGTAGTTTTTAAGAGAAATTTTTGAGGTATTTCCCCGTGTCTGAGCGTTTAATAGTTGTGTCCACTGATTGTCACGCAGGTTTGCAGATCGCTGACTACAAGCCTTACGTCGAGTCCAAATACCATGAAATTATGGACATGGCCGTCCCCATACAAGTCGAACAAATGTCAAAGGCTGAGCAGAGCTTTTTGATTAAAGAGATCAACGATGAGTGGCGCGCGCCGATTCAGCAACAGCTTACGGGTGCTTGGGACTACGATGAGCGACTGAAGATGCTCGCTAACGACGGTATCGCAGCTGAGGTTATTTTTCCCGATGGCATTACGGAGATGAATACACCTCCATTTGGGGCGGGACTAGGTCTCTCCCCACGAGAAGCCAATCCGGAGCTGCAGTGGGCCGGCGCTATGGCCCATAACCGTTGGCTCGCTGAGTTTTGCGCTAATGATCCCGCGCGACACATAGGCGTTGCCTCCATCCCGCTTCTCTGGGACGTGCAGCAGGCGGTCGAGGCGGTCAAGTGGTGCGTCGATAACGGATTAAAGAATGTCATGATCCCAACGATGTGGGGCGATAACCCAGCGTACCACCATCGCAAGTATGACCCGTTTTGGGAGATTTGTGAGGATCTTGATGTGATTGTGCACGTCCATTCAGGACCAGCCTCGACTCACGAATATTTTGGGCCAGAATGGCCCGCGGTAGAGGACAAGGAGGCTATGCCCGGCGCCATGGGTATCTTTGTTTCCGAGGTGATGTGGTGGTTGGCAAGGCCCTTTACCTACCTCATTTGGGGTGGTGTCTTCGAGCGTTACCCAAGACTGAAAGCTGTTATGACCGAGGGAGGTATTTTCACATTGCCTCATTGGTTAGAGGTTTTGGATCACGCCTACAACGATGCGGAATACTCGTTAAAAATGGGTAATTTCCGTAGTCATCTTTCCATGGCCCCGAGTGACTATTTTGCGCGAAATATTGCAATAGGCGCCTCTTGTATTGGTCGCACGGATCTGGGTTTGCGAGACAGAATCGGCGTCGAGCGTTTGATGTGGGGTAGCGATTACCCGCATCCCGAGGGGACCTGGCCCCACACTCAGGAGTACTACACCAAGACCTTCTCGGGGATCCCCGAGGGAGATGGTAGGAAGATCCTTGGCGAAAACGCGATTGATTGGTTTGGTCTTGATCGAAACCGTCTACAAACCATTGCCAATGAGATTGGACCAGACGTCAGTATATTTCAGTAAGTTTTTGTAGAGCCCACCCCGGAGGGACGTGTATGAACCAGATTGTCGAACCCTGTGAATCTATTATTAACACTACGCCTGAATTCCCCATGGGCTGGTTTTCTGTGGCTAAGAGTAGAGACCTTCAAGTCGGCGAAGTCACAAGGGTGTTCGCGTTTGATCGTGAACTTGCCTTGTATAGAACGCGAAACGGCGTGGCAGTGATTCAGGATGCGTTCTGTCCGCATTTGGGCGCACACCTAGGGGTCAACGGTAAGGTAGTGGGGGAATCACTGCAGTGCCCATTCCACGGTTGGCGTTTTGATGCTAAGGGCGACTGTGTTGAGATCCCGTATTGTGATGCCATTCCAGATCGGGCCAAACTTCGGATCTGGGATTCAGTCGAGAAGAACGGTGAGATCTATATGTGGTTTCACCCGCAAAACACAGCACCTCAGTTCGAACTCCCTGACTTTCCGGAACTTGAGGATCCCAATTGGACCTCTCCTCGCTATCACGAGATTAAAATTCCGGCGTCGATGCAAGACATCGCTGAAAATACCTGTGATCCCGTGCATTTTCGGTATGTCCACCGTCAGCCCGATACGCCTCCGTCCGAGGTCACGGTTGATGAGGACGGCCGCACATTACACTTACGTGCTGATGTTGATGTTGGTGGCGGCGTCATATCGAAGTTGCACTCTAAAGTATTTCAAATGGGCTTGGCTTTTGTGCGCAATGTCTACGGCCCCAATGCAGAAATGGTGGTCTATAACAGTGCTCAGCCAATTGACCGAGAAACCACGCTACTGCGTTGGACATTAACAGTACGACGAGAAATCGAGGATTTGGCCGGGGATAACGTGATGACCGGCATCATTGAAGGCATTCAGCAGGACATGCCAATCTGGGAGAACAAGGTGCATAAGCGCAAGCCCATTTTTTGTCGTGAAGATCAGGACTTGGTGCTATTTCGTAAGTGGGCTCGTCAGTTTTATTTACCCGAGGCGGGAGGCACGGGTTCATGAAAGATTTCACTGCTAAAGTTGCAGTAATTACCGGTGGCGCTAGCGGTGTGGGCAGGTCGTTGGCATTCGCTCTGGGTCGTCGTGGCGCCAAGATTGTGATTGGCGATGTCGATGCCGCAGCCATGGAACTTGTGTCTGCGGACCTTGCTGCAGAGGGTATTGCTGCTACGGTAAGCCATTGTGATGTTACCGATATTGAGAGTTTGAACGCATTGGCGGCGACAGCACAGAGCGTTTTCGGTGGTGTTCACTTGGTGTTTGCCAACGCAGGTATTGGTGCGGGCGAAGCAGGGGCTATTTGGGATTACCCAGAGAAAGATTGGCAATGGTGTTTCAACGTCAACATTTGGGGCGTCATCAACTCCATTCGTGCGTTTATGCCGGTCTTGATTGCACAAGGTGAGCCAGCGCATTTTGTTGTTACCGGGTCGGGCAACGGCGGGCTTGTGATCTACCCGGACCAACCTATCTATACAGCATCGAAAGCGGCAGTGCACACCATTACCGAAAATCTACACTATCAGGTGCAGGCCGGTGGTCTACCGATAAAGGTCAGCGCTTTATTCCCTGGACCGCATGTTGTTGATACTGGGCTTTTCAACTCGGGGCGAGTACGGCCTGAGTCCCTCAAAACTGGAGTGGATGGCAATGCCACAGGCATTAACTCTGTCGATGATATGAAGAAAATGGCGGCGGAGTACGGTATCGAAATGCAGACCACGCATCCCGATGAGGTTGCAGAGATGGCATTACAGGGCCTGGAAACTGACGCTTTTTGGTTGTTGAAGACAACGCCTGAAACCGACGCGATGATTCAAGCCCGCACTGAAATGATCATGAGTAGAACAACGCCTACAACCGAGCGCTCCGGGTTTTAATCGACTCCACGCGGCAAGAACATCGGGGTTAAACACACAAAAAGGGAAAAACAATGAGTGAGCAAAATAAATCGGCGCCGCAAGGCAATCCGGGAGATATAAGCAACTGGCCGATGTTGAAGGTCGTCTATCGCACGGATCCAGATAAAATCGCGGCATTATTGCCTCCAGGTATTACGGTTGGAGCCGAGCCTAATGTCAACATGACCATCTACAACGTTCCGGTGCCGGATGTGCCTGAATACGGCATCCTCACAACGGTGAATGCCGACTACAACGGCATACAGGGCGAATACACCCTTGGCTATGGCATAGATCAAGAGTCAGCAATCTTCATCAGTCAAGAACTGAATGGTCAGCCCAAGTATCCTTGTACTACTGACTATTTCCGCATGGGCAATCAGGTGAGTGCTCGCTGTACTCATCAGGGATACACATTTTTCGAATTTTCAGGTGAATCAACGGGCGTGAATGCGCCGCAGGAAGAGTTCGAGCAGAATGAGTGGTGGATTAAGGTTTCGCGTGCGGTTGGCATCATGCCTGACGAAGACCGTGGATACGACTTTCCGCCCCATGTGGTTCGCGTCTGGAGCAAGTTTGGCACCGCTTGGCGTGAAGAGGTTAAAGGCCAATTAGTGCTTCGGGATAGCCCCTGGGACCCCTTTGCCCGGCTGCTCCCAATGCGTGAACAGCTCTCTGCACACCTATGGTGGCCCGAATTTCTAGGGCGCGAGGTAACCCTCGAGGGCCCTCTGGACCCCAAAGGCTTCTGGCCATTCTCCGATACTATTTCGGGTTCACGCTGGCCTGGCACTATGGGTGGCCCTAAGTCTGCCTAGCGCGAAACTCAGCCAATTAGCGATCGCCCCTGCTTCCGAAGGATGTAGGGGTTTTTTATGCCTGTTTTCGTTTGCCTCTGTGGCTTGTCTCACCTGAAGCTAGCGAGATTGGGATTGCCTACTTATGTGCGGTTTTGACCCATTGGAAATGTAACGATGTTTTATGGTTGGCGTGTTGTTAGTGGAGCATTTGTTTCCCACCTGTTTATCGTTGGCTTTGTAACCTATAGCTTTAGCTTGTTGGTCCCAGCCGTACGCGAGGAATTCGGTGTTGGGCTTGAAGCTGTGATGTATGCCATGACCGGTATGACAGTATTAAATCTCTTTGTCTCACCCGTCGCGGGCATTTTGATTGACCGAGTTCCTGTTCGTTGGTTAATGACTTCGGGTGCCGCGTTCTTCGGTATTGGGTTATGGGTACTGTCGATGGCGACATCGATCACGGCGTTCGTTGTGGTGTTCGCCATTATCGCCTCAATCGCAACCTCTCTCGCCACCACAACGGCGACATCCGCAGTAATTTCGCGTTGGTTCACCATCCGTCGCGGCAAGGCGCTCGGGGTTGCTGCTGTGGGAACATCTTGTGGTGGCATTCTAGTACCTAAATTTGTGGCTACCTCGATCAGTAATGATGGCTGGCGAGTAGCGCTAGAAAATATGTCGTTAGCTGTTATGTTTGTTTTAGTGCCTCTCGTGGCGCTGTTGATACGTGGTAAACCGAGTGATGTGGGATTGACAGCTGAGTTGGCTCCCCGTGAGGAGGGCATGACGGCTGAGGCTGGATTGACCACGCGACAAATTGTAAGCAGCCGCGGCTTCTGGTTTCTTGGCCTTAGTCTCGGCTTATTATTCAGTGCCTACTCAGGATTGATGTCGAATATCGGACCCTTTATGAGTGATTTAGGGTATCCCAAGTCGAGTGCGGCAACATTGCTAATGAGCATTGCAATTGCAGGTCTCGTTGGCAAGGTTATTTTTGGGATGGCGGCTGATAGGCTTACCCCGAAAGTTGCTCTTGCAGCTGCACAGTTACTGGCACTCTCCGGGTTTATCGTACTAGCCCTCCAGCCATCTTATCCCGTGCTCATTGTCGCTGCAGTTATGCAAGGCCTTGCCAGTGGCGGCATGCTCCCCTCGTGGGGAGCAATGATGGCATTGATTTTTGGTGTACAAAGCTATGGTCGGGCAATGGGTTTGATGGGGCCCGTCCTGACCTTATGCATCATGCCAAGCTATGGGTTGGCGGGGAGGATCTTCGATTCGACCGGTAGTTTTACTATCGTTTTTCTTGTTTTCGCCTCGATGCTGGTTCCGTCAGCACTGTTGCTTGTGCCGCTGAAACTGCAGCGGATCTAACCGGATCAGGATTGATAGCGATATCCTACTTTGTGTCTATGATCACTGGTGTGTCTATCGGGACCTTTCGGGAGTTGACTAGGGTGTTGATCAAAAGCGGCGGCCTTAAATCGGCAGATCAAGTTAGGCACATCATGAAAAGGGTTGAAGCGCCATCTTCGATGCTCTGGGCAATGTGGTTTCCGGCAGTAACCTCTGATGAGCCAAGAGGGGCGGCGGGAATCAACCGTGACACCCGCCGCACATCTAGGGTTAGTAAATCTTTATCTCCGCTAACATCAGACCCCACGTTGCGAGGTCGATCAGCAGCAGCATGATCATCGAGGCGAAAGTGGCCTCAATTAACGTTCTACTAATTGACCACCGTTCGCCAGTGGCGTCTTCATCCAGCCGATAGATATTGGGGAACGAGACAACGAAGTAAAGTGCGTAGTACCACGAACCGATCCAAAGCATATTATGGAGATTTTCGTACCAGACGTTCACGGAAGCGGGGTCTTCTGGGTGTGCGATCATGACGAAATACATGTAGGTTTCGCCCCACCCCCAGAAAGCCGAGATCAGTCCAACAATTGCGCACCAAGCAATGAATTTTGATGCACCGGAGCTCCAGCCGATCGTCATTGTTCGAATGCGTCGCATGACAATCACCGCACTGACGTGATAGACGATAAAGAAAACGATTGAGTTGAAATACATGGAAGGGGGTATTTTCTGGAAAGTTTCCAAGGCCGTACTTTCCGCTGGCCCAACCAGTGCTGAGTCTAAGTACAGCGTTACTTCAGGGAAGCGGTAGCGCAGGCCTAGCACCTCAAAAAAATACTCGGTGTGAAAGTAGGTAACGAAGAAAATCAGCCAAAATAGATACAGGTTAAACTTAAACCAGTAACTTTCGTGCCATGGGATTCCAGAGTTGCGACGTAGAAACCACGGAACCATTACGCAGTACGGGAACCACATCAGGAAGTTCTGCATGAAGTTCCAAAAAGTGCCGGTTTGAAGCCATCCCATTTGGACCATCAACATGTTGTAGAAAAACCACCACGGAATGACGGTCAGGAAAAACTTTTCTGCCCAGGCCTTATCCGGGTTTTTGGAGAGCCAGTATCCGTTTGCCATCGCATTATCTCCTTTTATCTTTTTATGATGCCTTGCTCTATCATCCATCGAACCATATCGCGAAGACATTGATCCGCGCCGATAATATCGTTACCAAGAATAGCTCTAGCCTCGGCGTCAGCTTGCGGAACACATTTGGTCAGCACCATGGCGGTTTCGTAGGTAAGCTCCGGCGTGGGGCCTCTGAATAGCTTCTGCTTGATGTCTGCGATGCGGCCGATCATGCGCATTAGCCAGCCTGGCATCCGTACAGCCGCGATTTCTTTTCCTGACAATTCGCTCATCAGGTCCAGAATTTGCTGGTGCGTCAGGTAGTCGGCTGTTGACATGATGCGGCGAGGGCCTTTGCCGGGTTCCAGCAGGCGTGTTACCAGCAGGGCAAGGTCACGAACGTCGGTGAATGTCAGTCCACCTTCGGTCACCAACATTTTTCCTTCGTTGATCCCATTGGCGATAAATTCCTGACCGCTGCCGACGGTGGGGTCTTGCGGGCCGTTCACGGATGCGGGATAAACGCAAACAACAGGTGCCCCGGTGGCCTGCAGAGCGCGTGCGTCGCGTTCAGCCTGCGCCTTGGTCTTGGCGTACATCGAGTCGGGCTCTTTAACCGGGTCGTCGGCCTTGATAACGTCGCCTTGCGGCGGAAACATGGCCATAAAGCTGGACAGGTGAATGACAGGATCCAGCCCGAGGTCCACTGCGGATTTAAGCAACAGGTCGCTGGCAGTTACATTGAGCGCCCAGAGTTTGTTGGCATCAGCCATGTTCTTGGACATCATGCCAGCGCTGTGTATTAGCGCTTCGTAGCCGGGCAGCAATGACGCCCAGTCTGCGTCGAGTACATCACCTTGGTGCACATTGACGCTGTCGAGATCGACACCGAGTTTGGCGAGAACGCTACGCTGCTTGTCTGGATTGCGCGCCAGTACGCCTACCTGGTATCCAGCGTTGACCGCCTGGTCGACGATATGGCTGCCGATAAATCCGGTTGCGCCGGTAACCAGGACTTTCATGCTTGCAATCCCTCAATAAGCTGCATCAGACGCCGTAGCCACCGTCGACAGAGAGGATCTGTCCGGTGACGTAAGCGGCACGCTGGGAGGCAAGGTAGACAACTGCATGGGCGACTTCATCTGGTTCGCCCCAGCGCTTCACGCAAAGGCCAGCCTGTACGGCATCTTTCCATTGTTCATCGAAGGTGCCGTCGGCCCAGAGGCGTTTGAAGATACCGGCGTTGATAACGCCTATTGCGACGCTATTGGCGCGGATGCCGAATTGACCTTCTTCCTTGGCAATCCCCTGAATCAGCCACTCAATCGCAGCCTTAGGCGCGACCGACAATACGTCACGTTCCGGCCACTTGTGCAAACCGGCAGAGCTTATGTGCACATAAGAACCGCCACCACCGGCTTTCATATGGGGTAGGGATGCATGTACGATATTGAAAAACCCATTAAGATCGGCATCGACAACCGCTTTCCACTTTTCCGGTGTCAGGTCACGGATCATCAGCTGCTCGATGTCAGAGCCTGCCGCCACCACCACAGTGTGGATGCGGTGCCTTGAGGCGATCTCATCAATCATTGCCTTGACGCGCTTGCTGTCTCCGATTGATAGCTGGTGGTATTCAGCATGGCGCCCCATCGCTTTGAGGCGATCAGTCGTTTCTGCCGCGCGTTGCTCATTGCCGTGGTAGGTCAATGCGACGTCGCTACCCGCACGGGCCAGCTCTTCACAGATGACGGCGCCGGATCCGCCGCTGCCACCGATTACAAGGGCAATGCCATCTGGGAAATCTGCTGAACTCATTGGGCGGTCTCCTAATCTGGGCTCTGCGAAATGTCGAAAAACGTAACGATTGAAATGTTATTTTAAACATCTTGTTTGAACAAGCGCTAACCCATCGAAGTAAGGGTCCACTGCATAGTCCGAACAGACAGCAGCTACGCAGGCGCTAAATCGGCTCTACTACCGTTCATTCAGACCCCATCGGATCTGATGGGCATTGATTGAATGCCTTGAGCGAAGGTCGTATCCAGATGCCCCTCAAGTGCTGATGGCAAACAGAGCGATGACGCAGCCGACGGCTCCGAACCAGGTAATACTGCGCGGGTAGCCTAGGTCTCCTATATAGAAAACCCCGTGAAGCACCCTGAGCGCTACAAACGCCACAGCGAGCAGATCTATCGTGGTCTGGGGGGCGTGTTGCTGGTGCGCAATGATGACGGCAGCGGCAAAGGGCGGAAACGCCTCAAAACCATTTAACTGTGCCCAATGGGCACGCTTTCGCCATCCGGTTAGGGTCTCAAGAAAGTCTCTCGGAGACCGGTTTTCGGCGTCCTTGAAGTCTCCTCCAGTAAATTTGGCGGCTGCAGTCCAGATAATCGGAAGGTAGGCCGCGATCAGTACGCTCCAATAGGCCGTGGTCATGTTGTCATCCTCGATAGCTTGATAGCGGCATCATCGTCTCATCTAACGCTGTCCCGACCAGCGCGCATTTGGACGATGCCGATACCTGACATGCACACCGAATATAATGGTTCCGAGACTCAGTCTGATTGCTGGCGCTGCACGCCCGCAGGAGCATCATGGACACATCATCATCCCAGGGTAGAACTATGAGCAAACTGAACGCCCCGTCCGCATTTATCGCGGCCTACGGTCCATGGGCCATCATCACGGGTGCTTCAGACGGCACCGGCGCGGCGTTTGCTCGCAAGCTGGCCAGTCTTGGCCTCAATATCGTGTTGATTGCGCGACGCGAGGGCCCATTGAGCGCACTGTCGCAGGAATTGAAACAGCAATATGGGGTCGAGACACGCACCGCCAGTATCGACCTGTATCAGCCAGGTGCTGGTCAGCGCGTTATTGATGCCGCAGATGGCCTTGATATCGGACTGTTCGTATCAAATGCAGGCAGTGATCCCCATGGAGCAGCGTTTCTGACGGCACCGCTCCTGGCTTGGCAGGAAATGTTACAACGTAATATCACGGCTCTGGTGGAGCCGGCGCATCACTTCGCGGCAACGATGGTGGAGCGAGGCTGTGGCGGGATTATCGTGATGTCATCCGGCGCTGCGTTGGGTGGACAGGCAGGTGGTGTTGTTTACAGTGCTACCAAGGCCTTTGGACTCAATTTCGCTGAATCATTGTGGGCGGAACTGTCACCCAAGGGTGTGGACGTTATCTGCGCGGTGTGTGGGGCGATGAATACGCCATCACTTAACAAATTGCTCGATGAACGCAACCTGTCTGTGCCGGGATTGCTTGAGCCGGATGATGTTATCGAAACCTTGCTGCAACGCTTCGGTGATACGCCGCTACATGTATTCGCGTTCCAGGGTAACGATGCACATGCCCACAAAGTCGAAGATGAGCGTCGGCAACGTTTGGCGCTTATGGAGAAAATGTCAAAAGCCTTTTATGGAGATGTTGCTCATTAACTATTTACCTCAGTAATGCAGGATTGAAACATGGTCGACAGACTCAAGGATAAGGTGGCAATCGTGACTGGCGCCGCTGGTAACGTTGGTGGCGCAACGGCTCGACTGTTTGCGCAAGAGGGCGCGACAGTCATCTGTACCGATCTCGGTGACATGGCTCCGATCAATCAGGTCGAGCGTAGAGGTGGTCTGTTCCTGAAGCAGGACGTCTCCGACGAGGGGCAGTGGCAGGCGCTCGCAGCGAGAGTTCAGGGTGAATACGGGCGCCTGGATATCGTGGTCAACAACGCGGCTATGTGTGTGGCCAATCCGATTACCGAGGAAACGCTCGAGAACTGGAATCGGTCGTTTGCGGTCAATGCGCAAAGTGTATTTCTGTCAGTGAAGCACATGCTACCTATACTGAGTGCCAGTGGTGGCGGTTCGATCATTAATCTCTCATCATTTGCCGCACTTGGCGGCAGTCCGATCACTCCGGTATACGCTGCTAGCAAAGCAGCGGTCGCATCTCTAACCCAGAGCGTTGCGGTGCATTGTGTCAGCGAGCGAAATAAGGTGCGTTGTAACAGCGTTCATCCGGGTGCGATTGATCCGCCGATGTTCCCTCCTGAAGTGCAGGGCGAGCTCCGTGAGCAGATGCTCGCTGCTGTGCGCGCGAGTACGGGGCATTACATGTGCGAGCCGGAGGATATCGCCAGGACGATTCTGTTTCTCGCATCGGACGATGCTTGCCACATAAATGGTGTGGCTGTGCCCGTTGATAATGCGGCGTCTGTGACGCTTCCTTATTGATCGCCGAGTTGATTTATAAGCCGCTCTTTCATCGGCAGGACCCATTGCTGCTTGAGCGTGGCGGATAGTAAACCAGCAGCCTCGAGCTCGTCGCACAACAGCATCTGGTGGGCGAGATCAAACATATCGAACTGTTCGCAGATCCTGGCGTCTTCGTCGAGAGTGATAAACGAGATGCCCGGGGTTTGAAAAAAACTGCCATCCGTCCTTCGTCCCGGACCTCGGTTATACCAGTGGGTGACTAGGCGGTTGCTCGTGCCGGTGTAGACATTCTCGTATGGAAACGTCCAGCCTTCCCAGCCGACCTGCATATCGCGCCCATAGTGGGTTGCCTTGATTTCATCGATGCCGTTGGCGACCACACGCATAACGCCAGCATACTCGCACGTGTAGATGCAGTTGGGCGCGTAGAGCTCATCAACAAAGAATGTCCACTCGTTGGTGCGTGAGGCTTCAGCATGAGCAGCGATCAGTTTATCCGCAGTGGCTCGCAGTGTCGCGTCGCTGAGTACTGTCATGCGTGTTCTCCAGTGGTGGCGGGCTGGGGGCGATGGCCTGCGCAGAGCACGTCGGTAATGACTTCAGTGTCCATGTATTCCTTCAATTCCATCAGCTTGCCGTCTCTCCAGGTGAACAGGAAATGGTAGTGGTTTTCGTAAGGAAGGCCGGATGAATGTATGCCGCGGGAGGATGCTTCGACAGCGACGCGATCGTTTTCTGCAGTCAGCGTGTGCACCGAAAACACGAGTCCATTAGGAAATGCCTCCAGCACACCTGCTGCAAATTGGCGGATCTCCTCCTTTTCGTGAGACCCTGAAATCAGCGTGTTGCCCATTGTGACAACGCGACCGTTATCAGCGTAAAAATCTGCTATCTGATGGCCGTCTCCAGTCTGCAGTGCTTCGAAGAAAGCTCGTGTGAGTTGCTTGTTGGTTTCGATATTATTCATTAGTTAATATGACCGTTCAGGCTCTTGGACCTCTTGCAAACAAGCGTGATGCGAGAACGTTGAAGCTAGGATCATCGATAGCGTCTAGCTGGTGCAATGGAGGCTCACAGGGTCCGATTCGTTGGATGTCATAATGCACTACACGGCTGGCGAAACGCCACTTGCCGTCGCTCTCTCGCTGGTAGTGGTCAAGGTAGCGCACGCTGAGAAAATGCTCTACCCATTCATCGGGTTTTTCGCCCTGCAGAATATGGTACGCCAATGCGTAGACTTCCCCTTCGGCAGTGTCACCATCGAGCGAGATAAGGTGGTTGCACACATGGTGTCCGCTGTAGGGCATGATTGGAAATGATTTTTCCAAAAACGCGACGAAGTCTTGGGCGCTGCCGTCAAAGTCGTTGCCATGGGTGTCTGTGGCACCATCGGCATATAGCTCGCGAAGCAGCTCAGGGTCTTTTCGGTCAACGCCACGGCAGTAAAGTAGGGCCAGTTCGCGGATGGCGTCCTTGTCGCGTAAGGTGGCGATGTCTTCCATTTGAATTCCCTCCATACGATGCTTCTCTAGTACACTGCGAGATGGTAAATATGCGTATACTTACTGTCAATTTGCATTGACATTTTGGCAGCTTGTGGCTCTCTACAAAGGTATAGGGGATAACGAACATGAAAATTCTGATCGTTGGCGGTACAGGTCTTACTGGCGCTCACGCAGCGCTGTATCTCCGCGCTCGGGGACACGAGGTAACAATTTCATCACGTGGTGAGCCTGCTTCAGGCACTGAGATGAGTACCTTCGCGCACATACCTGGAAGTTACGTAGACAACAGCATCAGCGATCAGACCCTGCAAGCCTTCGAGGGTCTCGTGTTTTGTGCTGCAAATGACCCTCGTCATTTGACCCCTGGCACAGATCCCACTGTCTATTTTCATGATGTCAATTCGGTTGCAGTGCCTGCTTTCATGCAACGCGCAAAGCAGGCGGGCATACAACGATGCGTGTTAGTGGGTAGCTATTATCCGCACATCGTTCCCGAGTTGATTGAGACCGACGGCTATGTTCGGTCACGTTACCTGTCGCAGCGGGATTCGGTTGCGTTGAATGATGAGGGTTTCAATGTCTGCAGTCTGGATGCGCCGTTTATCCTCGGTTATGCGCCCGGTGCGGCCATACCGCATCTGGAGGCACTGGTGATGTTTGGACTCGGGTCACTTGAGGGAGTGCCGATGGTTGCTCCTGATGGGGGTATGAATTTCATCGCATCGCAATCGATGTCCGAGGCGATCGAAGGAGCGCTGCTGCACGGTATCGGCGGCAAGAACTATCTGGTTGGTGATGAAAATCTCAGCTGGAAAGCCTACCTTGAACTGTTTTGTGATGGGGTGGGCAAACCTTGTGATCTTCCTGTCTCACGTGACGAGCATCCGCTGTTTCCTGACATCATTCTTTACGCTGGGCGCAATGCGGTTGTTCACTACCAACCAGAGGTCGACGAACTCGGATACTCGCGCAATAACGTTGCGGCCGCGGCGCGTGAAGTTGCGGCAGCCACACTCCGGAAAATGGGATTGAACAATGCCGACTGATACACCTGCAATCCGCGCACACCTAATGTCCCTCAAGGCAGCAATGGAGGGCGATAAAGCCAAATGGCTGGCCCTGTTTGCCGATGATGCGATAGTTTTTGACCCGGTCGGACCGTCATTACATGACCCTGAGGGTAAGGGTTTCAGGGGAGGGGAGCGCATTTCAGCGTTCTGGGACCTGATGATCGGGCCGGCGGATCTCATTCTTACCTCGCACAAGCGTATTGCCTGTGGTTCTGATGTCTGCGCAGCGACGATAACCGCCGCTAATAATCTGAATGGTCTGAAAGTGTCGATTGAAATGGTGGTTGTATACGAAGTTAACGACAGCGGTCTGCTGACCAGTCTGAAAGCATACTGGGATGCTGAGGCGGTATCAGCGCAAATGGAAAACAGCGAGCAATGAATCCCGAAGTGAACGAATATACGGAGCTGTGTAAAGCCCCTGCACTCGTTGCTGGGGCCACTGGTTTTGTGGGCAGTCATACGGTTCGAGCCCTGTTGGAGCGCGGGCGCAAGGTTCGCGCGATGGTGCGAAAAACCAGCGATCTGTCGTCGATCACGGGGCTTGATGTCGAGATATTCTACGGTGATGTTTCTGATCAGGCGTCAATGGAAGCGGCGATGCGTGGTTGCGGCACCGTGTTTTACAGCATCGTCGACGCGCGCTCCTGGCTCAGCGATCCAACGGTGCTTTTCAAGACCAATGTCGAGGGTTTGCGTACGGCACTGGCGGCGGCAAAAAACGCTGGCATCAAGCGGCTTATTTTCACCAGTAGCATGGTGACGGTCGGTGTAAAAGGTAAGAACGGCAAGCCCTCGGATGAAACCGTGGCGTTCGACTGGTGGGATGAGGCGTCTCCGTATCCGCGGGCGCGTGTTGATGCCGAGAACATTCTGTTAGATGCCTGCCATAAAGACGATTTCCCGGCTATTTCGATGTGTGTGGCGAACACCTATGGACCGGGTGACTTCCTGCCGACACCTCATGGCGGCGCCTTATGGGAAGCCGCAAAAGGCACGCTGCCGGCGGCTCTGGAATGCAGCTCGCCGACAGTTGATATTCGAGATACCGCAGATGCTATGTTACGAGCTGAACAGTATGGTCGAGTGGGTGAGCGATACATTGTCTCCAATGAGTTTGTATCTCAGGAGAGACTTTATGGTCTTGCCGCTACCGAACTTGGTAAGACGCCCCCAAAAATCATGAAAATGAAGACTGCTTACAGAATGGCAGCCATCAATGAGTTTTTTTCCTGGATTCTGAGGCGCAAAGACCAGCGTTTCTGTCGCAGCTCGATCAAATTATCTGAGGTATTCACCGAGCTCGACAATTCCAAGGCGCGTCAGGAGCTTGGTTGGGCGCCGCGTGCCATAGAAGAAACGGTACGAGATGCGGTGGCGTGGTTCTCAGAGCACAACCGGAGATGATCCCGTGGATACACACTACATGGAGTGCTATTACCAGACTTACAACACCGAAAATGTCGACTCACTGGCATCCTACTATCACCCGGAGGTCGAGCTGACTTCGGAGGCCGGAGTCATGAAAGGCGCGGAGGCTGTTCTTGCAACCTATCGTCAAATCATCGGTATTTTTCATGACAAGATGACGCCAACTTCTATTCATATTGATGGACAAATAGCGATAGTAGCGATCATTGATCGCTTTACAGCGAAAGTTGACGTAGAAGACTTTTTGGGCATGCAGGTGGCTGCGGGGGAGTCATTTGAACTCAAGCTGCGCGGAACCTATGAGGCTGACTCAGATAACCTGTTCAGGACGATAGTGATCGAGCGACTCGGGTGAACGCGCTGCTGGATATTATTCTATCTCGATTAGTTTAAGCGCTTGATTTGGACAGTACATAACGGCGTCTTGCACACGCGCTAGAATATCTTCTCCAGGCGTTTCGTTTTTTATGTTGACCTTGGGATAGCCGGTTTCAACGTCCATAACCTCAAAATTCTCTGGGCACTCCTCTGTGCAAATACCGTGGCCTTGGCAGAGCATTTGGTCGACTTCTACTCGATATTTTGGCATTAAATTTTTCCTCGGATCGGTCTAGTTAACCGGTTTTTCGGCGACGATAGCGCAAAACGCAAGGCTCAGATGGGCGAAGAATGAGCGAAGGCATAATCTCGGCATACTCGCCGGACGGACCAGCTAATTCAAATTCAAATTCATTGAGCAGGACTGTGAAGATGACCTTGACTTGCAGAAATGCGAAAGCATTTCCGATGCACTTGCGCTGGCCACCGCCAAACGGGATTAACGCAAATGGATTTTCGGGTAGCGGACGATCGGGTACGAAGGCCTCAGCGTTAACGAAAGAGCTTTCAAGCCGGTGGGCAACGTAAGGACTTAGCATTACGTTTTTCCCTGCTTTAATGACATAACCTTTATATTCGAAGTCTTCCACCACTCGGCGCGTAAGCGTATTCAGTGGCGGGTGAACTCGCAGTGTTTCACGAACAAAGCCTTCCAACTTAGACATTCGGCGTAAGGTTCTTACATCGAATTGGTCACCGGTACTGACAAAGTTGTCGATCTCTTGGATAACTAACTCGGCGAGCTCAGGGTTTCGCGCTAGCTCGACTATTGTCCATGCGGCGGTGTTGGCGCTCGTATGATGACCAGCAAACATGAACCAGACCACCATACCCGCTATTTCGCTGACAGTGAGATGACGGCCATCCGGGTAGGTCGTATCCATGTAAACTTGCAGCAAATCTTGATGAATTTCGTTGTTCTCTCGTCGTCTGGCAACATACTCACTGATGAGCTCTTCCAGCCGTGCACGCGCTGCGTCGCGCGCCGCGTATGCCGCCTTCTGAGCTCCCGGATCACCCAATCCCCCGGCGTCAGCTGCCGCCCCCAACGTATGGTAGAGGGATGCGAATTCCTCGGTGAGCGTATTGCGGAATTCAGAACCCAGCAGACAGTGGGTTGATGTTTTGATCGTAAGGTCAGCGAAACCCTCGTAGAAATCCATCTCGCCACTGTCGGGCCAAGATGCAATCCAGTCACGAGTCTCTTGGGCGATGATAGGGGCATAGTGATTCATTTTTTCACTAGCGAGGCCGCGTGAATGCATTCGCAACTGTTGTCGCTCAATATCAATAGGAGCGCCGTACTGAACGCCTTCTCCAAAAATTGGCACCATGAATTGATAGGCTTGGGGCGCACTTACTTTGATGTCATCAGCGCGGAAAACGGCTTCATGCGCTTCGGGACCAACCATTAACACGGTATTGGTACCGCCCATATCAAACTCGGCTAGCTCGCCACATTCTTGAAATGCACGAAGCAAGAAGAATGCGGGGTGAGCACAGAATTCATCGAAATGACCGCCGTTTTCAGCACCCTTTGAACCGCTCACAAACGGAATTGTATTCCTTGCCTTAGTCATATTAACCCCAATTGTTCGGCTGGCGAATAAAACATTTTACAAGAATTGTTTTTCATTTAAAAGACCTACGGGAAAGGGCACAATAGCGGGTAATCCCAGCCTCCTCAGCGCCTGTAGAATCACTCAAAAGGGGGGTGCAAAATACCGCGTGGGGTTAACAGAGGTGAAAATCGATCACCGGGACCCACAGGTTTGCCTGTGGTGTAAACTTGGCACGTTTTGAATTAGGAGCATTAAAGTGAGCAAACCTACCTTGGCTGACGTTAATTCTATCGGTCTTCAGGCCGCCAAGAGCAAGGCAACGCAGGACAAAATTATCAATGCCGTGGTGGGCCTGATTAAGGAGAAAGGCTTCTCGGCAGCGAGTTCAGCGCAGATCGCCAAACGCGCGGGAATTACCTGGGGTGCCGTGCAGCATCATTTTGGCTCCAAAGAGGACATCCTAGAAGAGGTCTTGCAACGATCACATATCAAATTTCAGGAAACGCTCAGTTCAAAGCGGTTTACAACCGGCAGTGCGGAGCGTCGCGTCGCGAAATATGTGGACGCAGCTTGGTACCACTACCAGGGCGACGAATATATGGCGACGATGGAAATTTTGCTAGCAACGCGTGGGCACGGTAAGGCGAGTAACGATCTTTCCATTAGTCGCAGTCGCGATGCGCACATGGAGATGGCGCGAACTATTTTTTACGATGCCGATGTTTCTGATACGGTTTTACAGGAGTCCATCTACATGGTTCATTGCCTGCTAACAGGAATCCTTATCGAGATGGCTCTGGAGCCCCAGAGTTTTTCTCCCAGCCCTTATGTTAAACGGCTAAAGGCTCAAATTATCCAGATGTTATATCCGGTGACCTAATCTGACCGGGTAATTCCGCGGCGTTCCACGATCATCAAATTGAAACTGTGATCGACTCCCTGTTCGGGTGAATATTCAGCATCGTAGACGCTGTAGCGCTTTTCGACGCCTACGAACGTGCGCCTGACGCTTGAAAATTGGGGTGGTTAAATCGGCCAGCGGCATTACTGTCGCCGCGTATCGCGCTCAGGGCGACGGTTAATCACTCATCCGACCCATATTACTGTTACCGCCGTGCTAGATATTTTTTGGGTTGGCCATTCATCAAGAGAGCAGCAGTCGGCCCAAGGAGCGTGCTCGCTCCGGTCCTAGTGTGTCATGGAGCTCTTGAGCGTGCTTCTCGAGTTCGGGGTCAAATAAATCGCCGAACTCCAATTGGTCGAGTTTGAGACCGACATAGATATTAGATAAACATCGCTGGAGTTCACTGAATCTTACTTCACCCAGGCTGTCAGAAAATGTTTGGTCCAGTTGATCTACAAAGCCAACCGAATCGCGAATCAATTCATAACCCTTGTTAGTCAGATGGACTCTTTGCTGGCGCGGTAACTCTGGATCGGGACGACGTTCGAGATACCCATTATTAGACAACTCATTCGCAATAATACTGATAGCTTGTTTACTCAGCCCTCTTATCCTGACGATATCTTGGAGCCTAGTACCGCTTGGGCGCAATAATGACAGTACATGCGAATAGGATAGCTTCAAGCTACTGTGCCCCTTTAAGACGGCCAGATGCATGAGTTGCTGCTGGGCGAAATCACTTACTCGCGAGATAAATACGCCAAGAGTAAGGACCCCGGGGTGCGTTCCCTCGCTGATAGTGGGGACGAGATTTAGTTGGAGGCAGATGCTGCGTAGGGATTCAGACGCAGACTTTAGCTCTGCCTGAGGTGTGACTTGCTTGAGTTCACTTTCGACGGTTTGATACGCCAGCAAGCCATCATCAAGCATGCTAACACCGCGGGGGGTTATTTGAAGTTGTTTTGAGCGACCATCTTTTGCAGAGGTTATGCGTGTTATGTACCCCATTCTTTCAAGCTCGGTCAGAGTTTGTGAGGCGGCCTGCTTTGTGATTCCAAGCTCTTTGGCCAGGGTGCTTAGCTTCGTGTTCCCGGCGCCGATGGTTGACATGTAGGGAGCAAAGCTAACTCTCAAACCCTTGTATCCCTTGTTTTCTTCCATTATCCGCATGGTTTCAGTGTGGATATGCCGGGTGATGGCAAGGAGTAAGCGGGGGAGGTTGTTTCGATATCGGAACCAGATTGCTTCGTTATTCACGATGATAAAAACGTCTCTGCTAGGTGTCTTTGACTCTAGCGGATATGCCCCGCTAAGGCGAGGATATTCATATTGCCAGAGGTTTTGTGTGTTCAGGTATTTGGTTTCTTTATCATTGTGGGCGGCTTAGCGAAAATCAGCCTATCCAGTATCAACTCGTATTTGCGCTTGTCGCGCCGCGCTTCCAGTTGGGCTTCCTTGGCGGTCAAGTCTGCCTAGCGTCCAAGTTAAGTACTTCGTAGCTAGGATCCTCTTTATCGCGTGAACCGGCGGTGTCATATGTCGATGTCACGGGAGCAGAGGCATCCATTTCCTGTATATATCGGCGGTGAGAAATGCGCCACACGCCATCCTCGCGCTTCTCCCACTGGTCAATGTATCGTCCGCGCGACGTCAAACCTATGAGTAGCTGATTCTCATCGGCGAAACGCGCCTCGACAGAAACATAGGTTTCGCTTCCAGCTCGATTACCATCGATGCAGATCAATATGTTGCCCAGCAGATGCGCGTGCGTGAGCAGTGTTTTATGCATTTCGCTTACCCACTCGACAAAGCCGTGGCCTGTGCCTTGATAAATTTCACCGTAGTCGGCCAAAGCATCTTCGTGGAATACCGAACGTCCAAGTGTGTTGTCAATTCGATCCATCGCTCTTGCATAACGATGGAGTTGGTCGGTGATCAGCTGGTGATCCAGCAGCTGCTGCATGCTACTGGCATCAATAGGTAGGCTGTTATTTTTGTCTGTCATGGCAGGTACTCCATATGCGTGTTACTCGTTGCGAAGAGGTTTCGCTTGAATCGCCTTCACGTCTATGAGCAGCCCTAGTTGGTGGCGTGGTTGGCGGCCCGGCGTCCAGAAAAGACACAGTCTGCTACTGAAAGACCTGTCACATAGTTGTTGGAGGCAACGCCAACAGCTGTTCTACCCGCCGCGTACAAGCCCTCAATGGGCTTGTCATCTTGATTCAGAACCTGACCCGTAGCTTCATCGACCGCGAGACCGCCAAGAGTGATCACAGGGGTAATTCCGCCGCCTGTCGGTGATAGATCAATTGCATAAAACGGTGCGGTCAGTATGGGTGCCATTTTATCCGGTGACTTGCCGAAAGCATCCATTTCGCCAGCATCTGCGTTTGCATTGTAGAGGTCTACCGTCCGACGAAGACCGGTGGCGTCAATGCCGAGTGCTTCGGCAAGTTCGTCTAAGGTATTTGCCCTGATTGCTTTGCGGGTTGCGTCCTTAAATTGGAGAATTGTAATGGGGCGGGCCGTTTTCAAATTTACCTGTTTGAGGCACCGCGCATAATGCGTTGAATCCATGATGAGGATAGCTTCGCCTTGGTGGTCTTCGAACATTCGAGTGCCAATGGCAGCGCCATAGAGGGTCTCACTCACGTAGCGCTCGCCCTTGCGATTGACTAGAATCGCCTTGGGCCAGTCTGCCGGCGGATTGATAAATCGCCAGCCGCTGCCCTTATGCATGTTGGCCAGCCGGCCCCCGACAGAACTACCCAGCGCAATGCCCGAACCGTCATCACCGGTAGTTCCTAGTCGTAAGCCATCGATAAATTCAGGCATGTGATGTTTCACCATCTGTTGATTGAAGACGAATCCTCCCGTCGACAAAATAACGCCTTGCTTAGCACGAAGCCTGATACGGTGTTTGTTATGCTTTCTCTCTATCGCCGCTAATTTGCGGCGAAAAAAATCAGCCAAGGGCGGATAGTACATGTGGACAGCTGTGGCGGCTTTGCTCCATATGCGATGCATCAACGCAGCAAGATGAGATTGCGAGAGATCGGTTGCCTCAACGCCCACGACGCGATCTAGCTCATCAACAATCAGGCGATCGACCCGGCATTGATTAAATACTCTCGGGCCCATTGCCTCCAAGGACCGGGCGATCGGATTAAAAAATGCTGGGCCAAAGGCCGCGTACTTTCCAATGCCGTCTGGAATGTGCCCGCGTGCGACAGGCTCACTATCTTGGCGGTATGACGGATCTAGCTCATTGCCTGAAAAGTAGAGACTGTATCCATCGACGGGGTAGGTGGTTTTCTCTGTGAATACGTCACCACTGAACCTGAGTCCATGCTTCTGTAGCCACCGCATATTAGCAGCGCTGTCTTCGCAGAAGCGCTGTAAAGTTTCATCTGAGACGATGCCCAAGGTCTCATTGCGTAGGTAATTGAACATATTTTTTGCGGAGTCTTGTATCCCAAGGTGTTTTTGCAGATCGGTACCTCCACCTGCATAGATTACCGAGCCGCAAATAGCCGTTGCACCACCGCCGCTGAAACGATCAATTAGAGCGACGGACGCACCATTTTCGAGCCCCTGCAGCGCGGCAGTTGCACCGGCGCCACCATAGCCCACTACAATCAAGTCGAATTCGTCGTCAAACTGAGCAAATTCGGATGTCTTCAGTGGCGTTAAATTTACGTTGGTTCCGGCTAGTGCGTCAGTATTTGTGTTGTTCACCAACTGGGTCCTCTTTTGATGGTGGGCTTTATAAAAAGCTAATCCGGGTGATGAGGTCTAGCATGCTGCAAGTAGACCACTCGAATCAGGGGTTTGGGTGCGCCTGTGGCATGTCTTCATGATGAGATAAGGCCGTGTGAAGTATTCAAGGGTGGTTGCTGTTGGGATTACTCCCTCCCCGGGAGCCATAAACGTAACAGGTTAAGACTATCCAAAAAACATTTCAGTTGAAATAATATTTTATTCTAAATGAATGCATGGAGTTGCTCAATGAAGAAGACAGTTGCACTGGGTGAGGTACCGCATTTTTATAGGGAGACTGATGTCGTGGTCTGCGGCTTTGGGGGCGCAGGGGCGTGCGCAGCTCTCGAAGCACGGCAAAATGGAGCGGATGTCATTGTTCTAGAGCGCTTTAGTGATGGTGGCGGCTCGACTGAGCTATCAGCCTGCGAGATGTATCTCGGTGGCAGTGGCGGTACCTCGCTTCAGCGCGAACTGGGCTTTGAAGACAGCAACGAAAACTTCAGAGCGTACCTACTCCAGTGCTTCGGCGAAAACCATGATCCGGAGCGTTTGACCGCCTATACCGAAGGTGCAGCCGAGCATTTTGATTGGATGGAGGCGCAAGGTGTGCCCTACAAACGAGGTTTTTTCGGTGGCAGAGATGTCGTTGCAATGACGGGTGATTCTCTCCAATACACTGGTAACGAGCGCGCCTGGCCATTCAATTTGGTGTGTGAGCCAGTGCCCCGTGGTCATTTGCCGGCGGATTCGGATCACAATGGCGGCAAGGTATTAATGGGCGTGCTTAAAAAGCGAGTTCGCGACGCCGGTGCGGAAGTAATCGTTGATGCTCGGGTAGGGCAGTTGATCACCGATGGCGATGGCAGTGTCTGCGGGGTCGGGGTAAAAATTGACAATGAGATGCGTTACATCCGAGCGCGTAAGGGAGTCGTCCTGACTATGGGCGGATTCATCATGAACGAACGCATGACCCGACGTCACATCCCACGTCAAGAGAGCTTTGCGACACGCCATGGCAACCCCGGTGACACAGGCGATGGCATCACTATGGGGGTCGCCGCCGGCGGCAATGCGATCAACATGGGCGAGGCATTTATTGGCGTCGCGCATTACCCCCCGGCAGAATTGACCTATGGTATTTTTGTTAACCAGGCTGGCCAGCGATTTGTCAACGAGGATGTCTACCTCGCGCGCATGGGAGAGCACGTTTTTCGACAGCACGGGCGCCGGGCATACCTTTTTATTGACAATGCGCACTTCAGCCGGCCTGCCTACCACGATACGACCGAGATAGTTGCTGTCGGAGAGACGATCGAAGAGGTTGAACAAGAAGCAGGCCTCCCGGCTGGTAGCCTGCAACGGACCGTAGCCTACTACAACGCGCACGCAGAGCGCGGCGAGGATCCGCTGTTCAATAAGTCTGCCGACTGGTTGACTCCGCTGTCAGAAGCGCCGTTCGCGCTTGTAGATTTCAGCCTCGATAAGTTACACCCAACGGTATTCACATTAGGCGGGCTTGAAACACGCTCGACCGGTGAAGTGTTGACATCGGACGGTGATGTCATTCCAGGACTGTATGCGGCTGGTCGCACCGCCGCTGGTATCCCGCGCACCGGTGAGGGTTATGCCAGCGGCATGTCGGTCGGGGACGCCACCTTCTTTGGCAGGTTGGCCGGACGCCAGGCAGCACTAGCCGGTTGACCGACGGCCATCGAATAGCAGGATATCAACGAAGCGGAGCCAAATGGTAACCGAGACTACGGAACGGGTGTCTTCAGTCGGCGTATCTCGCAGGATGTAGACGAGAGATGTGCCAAGGCAGCGCATGGAGGTGGTTCATTGGCAGCGCGCACATGTACTCACTCGACCTCTCTATTCGGCATAGAACTGTGAGTAGTACCTGCGGAAGCGGGCGATAGGACCGTCCCCGTCACACAGCGCGGGCGCTTCTCGATAGACTTTTTTCTCCCAAATAATCTTGTCTTCATCCAGTTGGCGAATCAAGTCCTTGATGATCGCGTCTTGAACACCGCCCTTCGGCGCCTCACCATTGACCAGCGGTTGGAAGAACGTGAAGTTGATTTCAACCAACTCTTCGTCGACCGGAACAAGGTTGCCGAACAGCAGGGTCTCCGTAATGCCAGTAAACCGAATCTGGCTCTGGCCTGGCCCCCAGTTTTCGCTGTTAATGCTGCCTTCAATGACGCCACGAGGTGTCTCCATGTTTGCCTTGACCACGCGCTGGCAGTGGTGGCCGTCGTAGTCTCCAGCGGCACTCGGATCACTCTTGACCTTGTGAACATAGATGAAGTGCGCGAAATCAACTGAATTTTCGGCGATTTCCTGAGGGATGGTCTTCATACGCCAGGTTTTCACCTTTGACCTGTCGACCTTTGACCAGCCCAGCGAAGGGTCATCCGCTTCGGGGATTGTTGCCACATTCCACTTGGGCGCTACCGTTTTATCGGGGTGGTACCACACCCAGATGACCTGATTCTTCTCTTCGACATGCCACGAGCGAATACACTGCTTATCCTTGACCTTAGGTGGAATGTTTTTCGCGTATGGGATTTCCTCCACTTGGCCGTCGCCGTTGAACTTCCATGAGTGGAACGGACAAACGATATTATTACCTTCAACTCTGCCGCCACCTTCTGCATCGTGAACGCCATAGCCGAGGTGAGCGCCCAAGTGGGGGCAATGCGCATCGAGCACACGAACGCGACCGTCTTCGCCGCGGAACATGACCATCTCTTGGCCAAAGTAGTGCAATGGCTTGGACTGACGCACCTCAAGATCGATTGAGTAGGCAACTTGATACCAGCCGAACGGCATCGGAAAGTTATAACGTTTGCTCATGGTCTTTCACCCAAAAAACATTTCAAGTGAAATGATATATCAGGTTGAATTCACATAGAAAGGCTTTTTATTGCCTGTCTGGGTGAGACCTTTACGCGTGATTTTTTGCATGTATGTGATAGGCGCGCCCCAACAACATTCCCCGGCAATGCCCATATAACCTTCCTTTCGTGCGGCTTTGACGAATCGCCGGTGCTTGATTTCCGAGCAGTGGCTCTTTGCCTGATGATAAATATTTGGCTCCTCAGTCCAAGCGTAAGTGGACGTGGTCCGAATGTAGTAAATTTTGGTTTCCTATGGGTCAATTAAAGTTGATCATTTTTGTTGCTGGCGTATAGTGCGAGCGGTTCATATTCAGTCATCCATCGATGGGAGTTGCTGTGAATAAAATGAACGTCGGATACATAGGCCTTGGCAATATTGGCAAACCCAGCGCTTTGCACCTGATAGGTGACCAGTTCAATGCCCACGTTTATGACGTGTATGCTCCAGCCGTGCAGGAGTTGGTCGATGCCGGTGCAATAGGCTGTGAGACAGTCACTGAACTGGCTCAGGTCTGCGAGCACATCGGCATCTGCGTACGAGACGATGCGCAAGTCGAGGCATTGCTCTTTGGCGACGAAGGAATCCTGGCCCATGCGGTGGCTGGAACGAGAGTTGCTATTCACAGTACAGTAACCCAAGCGCGATTAATGGAGTGGTCTCTTGAGGCTGAAAAGGTCGGCGTTCGTCTCATCGATGCCCCGATTTCTGGCGGCGCGCATGGTGCTACTGCGGGCACCCTGTGTTACATGGTGGGTGGCACCGATGAAGATCTCGCTGCGGTAACACCAGTGTTTAATACCTCGGCTGACTCGATCGTCCATGCGGGATCCATTGGCACTGGTATTGCGCTAAAGCTCTGCAACAATTTCATTCAGTACGCCGAATTGGTGGCGATGGCAGAGGCCACACGCCTTGCTGAGTCATGTGGTCTATCACCCGAGGTGTTGCGCGAAGTCGGTAAAACAAACGGTGTTACCAGCGAGAACATGTATATGTTTATCGCTGGACGCAACGGATTTGTTCGAAGTGGTTCGCCAGATCAAGGCAAAGCTTATTTCGGCGCGATGGGGGCACTTGGCGCTAAAGACTTAGAATGCGCGCTTAAAAGCGCAGCAGAGAACGGTGTCAGTATGCCGACAGCAGAATTTTTAAGAGAGCGCATAGAACGGGTGTTTCTCGGAGTGGACGAGTCTCGCCCTGAAGACGCAGGAGATGCCAAGTGAATCCAGAAAGTAGGCTGCTCATTGATGGTGAGCTAGTAGAGGCGGCCTCAGGCGCTACGTACCCTAACATCGATCCCGTCACTGAGGAGGTGATTGGCGTTGCGGCTGACGCAGGCCCTGAGGATATGGATCGCGCTATTGCTGCGGCACGCAGAGCGTTTGATGAAACTGACTGGTCCACCAACCACGCGTTTCGGTTGGAGTGCATCCGTCAACTTCAGGCGGGTTTACGGGCGGAAATGGACGACTTTAAACAGCAGATCGCCGCGGAGACCGGTGCTCCCTTGGCAATTTGCGGGATGGCTGGTCCGCAGTGCGAGGTCCCTATCGGATTTATTGATTTTACACTTGAGAATCTCCCGAAGTTTCAGTGGAGTCGTGATATTGGTGTTTCAGAGATGATGGGCATCAAGAGTCGTCGCCTCGTTGAGCGCGAGGCCATCGGTGTGGTGGCTTGCGTGACCCCTTGGAATGTTCCTTTACAAATCAATCTTGCTAAGTGTATCCCGGCGTTGGCTGCGGGCTGTACGATTGTGCTCAAGCCTGCCCCGGATACACCCTGGTCGGCAACGACACTAGGGCGTATCGTGAAAGAGCACACCGATATACCGGCGGGGGTATTCAATGTCATTACGTCGTCCGATCCGGTCACGGTTGGTGATCAGTTGGTCAGCGACCCCCGAGTAGACATGGTGTCCTTCACCGGCTCAACCGGTGTTGGGAAGCACATCATGGCGCGGGCAGCCGCGACAGTTAAAAAAGTGTTCCTCGAACTCGGTGGAAAGTCAGCCAATATTATTCTCGATGATGCCGACCTTCAAAGTAGTCTGCTGAGCGCACTGTCTGTGTGCTATCACGCGGGCCAAGGTTGTGCCTTGAACACCCGATTGTTGGTGCCGCGTGAGCGACAAACGGAAGTTGAGGCAATGCTGCAAGCCTTTTTTGGCTATATCAGCTATGGGGACCCAACTGCAGAGGGTGCAATTATGGGCCCGCAAGTTAGCGCTAAGCAGCGCGATCGGGTATTGGGCTACATTGAGAAAGGCAGGCAGGAGGGCGCACGGCTATTGCTCGGTGGCGGTGTGCCGGAGCATCTTGAAAAGGGCTTCTATGTCGAGCCGACGGTGTTTGTCGATGTCAGCAACGATATGGCGATTGCGCGTGAAGAAATTTTCGGGCCAGTGCTCGTTGTTATTGCTTATGAAGATGAGGAGGATGCTGTGCGCATCGCTAACGATTCTGACTTCGGCCTTTCGGGTAGCGTTTGGTCCGCCAGCGAGGAGCGTGCACTGAATGTGGCCCGTCGTATTCGCACTGGCACTGTCAATGTCAATGGCGGTAACTTTTACGGTGCCGATGCGCCGTTCGGGGGCTATAAGCAAAGCGGGCTGGGCCGCGAGATGGGGCAGGAAGGTTTTGAGGAGTATCTCGAAGTCAAAACTATTGCCATTAGTGTCTCTAACTGATCATGAGTTTTAAGGGGCGCGTTTACATTATTACTGGCGGTGGATCGGGTATGGGACTCGCGACTGCCAAAATTCTTGTTCAACAGGGAGCTCGCGTTGGCTTGGTGGGTCGTACCGCGGCTACGCTCGAGCGAGCTGTCGAGGAGTTAGGTGCCGACAACGCAATGGCACTGGCTGCGGATGTTGCTAATTTGACGGCGATATCAGATGCATTCAAGGCGATTAAAAATCGTTTTGGTCGACTGGATGGGGTAGTGAACAATGCGGGAATTGCGCGCCCTAATCCAATTGAAGAATTGGATGAAGACGAGGTGCAACTGCAGGTTCAAACAAATTTTGTCGGTACCGTTTTTTGTTGCCAAGCCGCAATCCCATTGCTACGCGGAAGCGACAACCCTCGCATCGTCAATGTTTCATCAGCAAGTGCTTGGCACACCGATGAGATGTTGCAGCTGTCTATTTATGCGTCAACAAAAGCTGCGGTAGAGCGTTTTACACGTGATCTTCGGGTTGAGCTTCAGGAGGATGGCATCGGCGTCACCTGCTTGCGCCCTGGTTCAGCTGATACGGGTTTCGCAGAAAGCTGGGATTTTGCTCGTCTCAAGCGCAGCGTTGACAAGTGGCACGATCTTGGGCCGAAGATGGATGTGGGAATGACCGCCGAACACGTTGCCGAATCGATCGTCCACGTGCTGGGCTATCCGTCGGGTGTTGCTGTGGACCTGTTGGAGATTCGCCCCAATCAGGCGGTTGAAAAAATTAAATTTTAGTTGAGAGGAAAAAAATGACGGATGTTCTTGGCTATCAAGGGAAAGATGTTGTTATTACAGGCGCCGCATCGGGCATGGGTAAGGCAGCAGCGCAGCTGTTAGTGGATGCGGGCGCTAACGTTTATGCGCTCGACATCGCTGAAGTTAGTGTTGAGGTAAAAAAAGTCATCAAGGTTGACATGAAAAATCAGGAGTCTCTGGACGAGGCACTGTCCCAATTGCCTGAAAGTATCTACGCTCATTTCAACTGTGCAGGAGTACCGAGCCCACCGTTCTCATCTGACGACGCGGTGCTGATCAATTTTGCCGGCTTACGCTACCTGACCGAAAGTCTGATCCCTCGTATCGTTGATGGTGGCGCCATCGCATCAATCGCGTCTACCGCTGGTATGGGCTGGAAACACAGTCTTGATCTGATAAACGATTTTCTGGCCATCGATAATTCGATCGTATCAGCCCGTAAATGGTTGAGTGAACACGTCGATGCATTTCCTGATGGTTACAGTTTTTCGAAGTCCTGCATGATTGTCTATACCATGAGTATGGCCAAGCAGCTGGCGGAGAAGAATATTCGCATTAACTGTATTTCACCATCACCCACCGACAGCAACTTCATGACTCAGCTCAAAGGCGAAGGGCAAGTGCCGGAAGATGCCGTCGCTCTATTCCTACCATCTAATGGCCGTTATGCGACCGGGGAAGATATGGGCCGTGCGCTAGTCATGCTGAACAGCCAGTTGGCATGTTTCGTAAGCGGTAACAACTTACCCGTTGACTACGGATATTGTGCTGAGGTGGTAGTTGGACAGCGGGATAATCTGCTTGGAATTGCCTGAGCGCGCCGCAGTGCGAGCTTGCCAAGTAAAAAATGACCCAGTGATAAGTAGTCCTGCATCACTAGGCCCTGAAGGCGCTTGCTTGAACGGGTTCTATTGGCCGTAAGTGGTTAATTTCTTCAAGAAATACAGTATCGTCGCGGCAGCGTGATTGCGAAGCCACACTGAGACCACACAGCATTCCATTAATTGGCGATCTTTCCTGTTTTGGTTGCGAATCAAATTGATAACACAACAGTTCATCGAGGTCACAACACTATGAATCTCGCATTTATTGGTCTGGGAAGTATGGGGGCCTCTCAAGCCGCACTGTTGGCGCAAGGTGACCATGAACTGACTGTTTACGACATTGACCCTGCGGCTTGTGCTGCCTTTGAAAACAGCGCTAATGTCGCCGACTCTGTCGCCACCGCGACAAAAGGCGCTGACTTGATTCACGTTTGTGTGAGAGACAGGGTGCAAACTGAAGCCGTGTTGTTTGGCGATACGGGTGTTCTGAACTCGGCTAAATCTGACGCCCTCATTTTGCTGCATAGCACTTTGGAAGTGGCAGCGGTGCAAGCAGCGAAAGAGGCGGCGTCTAAAGCTGGCGTTCGGCTGGCTGATGTTCCCGTTACTCGCACCCGTCAGGAATCGACTGCTCCGTTTGTTATGAGCATGTTTGGAGGGTCGACAGAAGACTTCCAAACTGCTTTGCCCAGCCTACAGATTTTTTCTACCGATGTTTTGCACGTGGGCGACACAGGGAGCGCCATGGCGTTGAAGATTGCTAATAATATGATGACATGGGCACAGCTAGTGATTGGTGATATCACCCACAGGCTCGCAAAAAGTCATGATATTACTTGGGAGCATTTGGCGACTGTAACAAAGGCCAACGGAAACTTAACACCAACCACAGAGGCCTTTTTGAGCGGTGCACAGCTACCTCGGGAGCAGCGTTCTTCCTCCCACCTCGCCTTTATTGAGAGTCAACTGGGTATTGGAGAAAAGGATCTTTCGCTAGCAATCGCCGCAGGCCAAAACGCAGCTATCGACATGACGGTCATTACCGAACTACGGTCGGCGTTACGCAGTACTATGTTGGGTGCTAATTGACTCCGCATTTAAAAAAGATATCTTTGCTTGGCTAAGCGTCTGGCTGTGGCCCCGATCCGCGCTGGCGAAACTACGGCTAGGAGGGAGTGCCCGGGTTGAGGTCGCGCTCCCCCAGCGGGCCAAATCAGGCCGGCAACGTTTGGCGCCAAGGCCGTATGGTCACTGACTGAAAGAGCCCGGCAAGGTTATAGGGATCTCCTGCACTGAAGTCGGTTGCTGTTTTCTCGTTCGCAAACTCCATGATTAGCATAGAGCCGATTGGCTGCTCTTTAGTGTCCAGGAACGGTCCGGCCATGATGAGGCAGTCCTGAAAATTTTTCAGGTAGTCCAAATGGGCCTCCCGGTTCTCTAAACGTACTTCCAACGAATCAGGCTTGTCCTCGCAGTTGATGACGTACAGCATCTATTAGGATCCTCTCGGTCTTGGTTTATGATGGGCGGTATTCATGAGGCGATCAATTTAGCGAGATATTGTGCATGATCTCAGACGACTTGCACCTTGTCCTTTATCAACCCGAGATACCGCCCAACACCGGTAACATAATTCGGCTTTGCGCCAATACCGGTGTGGCGTTGCATTTGATTGAGCCCCTCGGTTTCGAGATGGACGACAGGCGCCTGCGACGCGCCGGCCTTGATTATCATGAGTTCGCCTCGGTAAAGGCTTGGTCCTCCCTGGACGATTACCAACAGGCTTTTCCGCAGCGACGGTTGGTTGCAATCGAAACATCGGGTCAGGCATATCATACGGATTTCAAATTCCAATCAGGTGATACCTTGGTGCTTGGTTCTGAGACAAAGGGCCTTCCATCGGCGGTGCTCGATCGACTGTCTGCAGCTCACGTGATCCGACTTCCCATGGTGTCGGGTAACCGTAGTATGAATTTATCCAACGCCGCGGCGGTTGTTATCTATGAGGCGTGGAGACAGCTCGGCTATGCGGGGGCTGGCAACTTAAAACCCTGATGGCACGAGTCTCTACAGGGAGCTTAGGGGTATCACGGTTGGCTGAGTTCGGTCTGCATTATGCTAATGGCTTTGCAGCCACCCCAGGTAGCTCGTCCTTGGCTTGCCCGCGTAAGGCGCTATCAACTGCACTGCGTGGTCCTGTGGGACAAGAAAAATATTGAAGGTGTTGAAAGCGGGTTTGAACGCCTCAGTGATGCTGCCAGTCTCATCGAAAAAGGCGAGGTGACCACCCCAGTTCTCATCCCATTCCGGTGTCATGCTAAGCACCCATGCGGCGACGCGCTGCTGTCGCGGGTGGCGATCATCGTGCTTGGTGAGAAAGTGCCCCGGGCTGTACCAACTCGCATAGCTGTCGGAGTAAGTGATGTCATCCCTCTGGGTTAGCGTGCGCATGAAGCCCAAAAATTCTTCACTATTTACCCAGTCGTTGATCCCATGCATTGGATGGTTAGGATTTTCACCATTGCTTACCGCGGCACTAATGTAGTATTGCCAGAATAAATATTGAAATCCTTCTCGGGCCCGCCGGTAAATATTGGCGGTGAAACGGTGTTGTTGCTGGGGTGGTAGGGCCTTGAAGGTTTGCTCGTCCGTCTCGTAGTTTTCGCCGCCTTCATTATAAGTGAGATGCCAATGCTCATGACTGTGCAGTAAGCTATGGAGATAGTCGGCCGCCTCCTGCGTCACAAAGTTTGGAATTTGAACACGACCTGTCTCAATCAGGTTTCGGGAGAGTGCCGCGGGGTCGTGTCGGCTGTCGAGTGCTAGCGTGGCCATCGGGACACCATAGAGGATTTTTAGCCAGATTTCTGCCTCCGGCAAGGATTGGCGTTCTCTTACAGAGGGCGAGTACTCTAGTGGCTGAATCATCTAACGGGAGATGGGAACCATGAGGCAGGTTTCGATGTTGAATGTTTTCTATGCGGTCCTTTTTTTATCGCTGCTGCCGATTGCCGCACTCGCCGAGTCCGACCCGGGAGAGGAGGGCGCCACGCTGGCCGCCAACCTGGGAATTCCATTGCCTCCGATTGCTCCGGAGAGGGGGGGCGGCGAGGGTCAGGGGCCTTTTGATCGCCTTGTCATCGATCGCGTTATGTTGGTGGATGGGCTTGGGTCTCCCCCGAGGGGACCTGTTTCAATCGTCATCGAGCAAGATACGATTGTGGCAATCACCTCTCGTCCTCCCGCGCCGATCGACAATGAGATCCGGTTAGATGGCCGTGGCAAGACTGCCTTGCCTGGCTTTGTAGATGCTCACGTGCATATTGGAAATCCGTTGCAAGGTCTCGCGGGCCCCATTACACCGCCCGAATATGTTTTTAAGTTGTGGTTAGCTCACGGCATTACCACGGTGCGCGATGTTGGTTCGGTGATGGGGCTTGATTGGACTGTCAAACATGCCGAGCTAAGCGATGCGGGGGCTATCGTGGCCCCCAGGATAATTCCCTACGCTATGTTCCCGGGCGCATCGGGGACGGGTATCGGTGGCGTCGTAACTGCAGATCAACCCGCTCGCGAGTGGGTGAGGGCAGTAAAGAGGAAGGGTGCCAAGGGGGTCAAACTCCGCGGTGGTACTCGCGAAGCCCTATCGGCCGTTTACGATGAGACCCAGCGGCAGGGCATGGGCACGGCGAGTCATCACGATCAAAACGGCGTCTACGACATGAATGTTCTCGATAGCGCACGATTAGGTCTGGACAGTATGGAGCACTGGTACGGATTACCCGAGGCTATGTTCACCGATCGGACCATCCAGCATTACCCGGCCGATTACAACTACTCCGATGAGCAGTGGCGATTTGGTGAGGCAGGTAACCTCTGGCTACAAAGTGCCGATCCCGGCTCTACCACCTGGAACGATACCATCGCCGAGTTGGTCGCTTTGGACTTCACGTTGGTTCCCACCTTCACGATCTATGAGGCTAATCGTGACGTGATGCGCGCCCGGACAGCGGAGTGGCATGAGCAATACACCTGGCCGGCCCTCGCCACGTTTTTCCAGCCCGATCCACATTTACATGGGTCTTACCATTTTGATTGGACGACCACTCATGAGGTTGCATGGCGGCATAATTTCACGCGATGGATGCGTTTCGTGAATGATTTCAAGAATGCCGGGGGGCGTGTGGCCGCTGGATCCGATGCAGGCTTTATTTATAAGGTCTATGGCTTTGCTTTCATAAGAGAACTGGAGCCACTGCAGGAAGCCGGTTTTCATCCTCTTGAGGTCATTCAAGCGGCTACCCGCAATGGTGCTGAGTTACTTGGGTTGGCTGACACTGTTGGCTCAATCGCCCCCGGAAAGAGTGCGGATATCCTGTTGGTGGATGGTAATCCCGTAGCGAATTTTAAAAGGCTTTACGGAACGGGCCATATGTACCTTGATCGAGAGACGGGGGAGCTGGGTCGTGTGGGCGGTGTTGACACAACCATCAGCCGAGGCGTTGTTTATGACGCTAAGGCCTTATTGGCCGATGTGGGCCAGATGGTCGCCGACGCGCGCGGGCAGGAGGAGGCCACGCCGGTCACTGGAGCCACCGCGGACCATTGAACGAATGTTTTGTCACTTAGGCATGGCGCTAGTCTACAAAAAAAGGTCTTGACCTATATACCCATACCCCCCTAGGGTATATGTATGAAAGAGAAGTCAAAGAATTCAGTCCAATCACGGCTCGCCAAAATTGCGGGACAGGTTAACGCCGTATCCCGGATGGTTGAGGAAGACCGGTACTGTATCGATGTCATCCGTCAGGTTCGCGCCGCAAAGTCGGCGCTGTCCAGTTTGGAGCAAGTCATTCTCAGGGACCATGTGGACACCTGCGTCACCCACGCGTTAACCGGTGATGACGTGACCCTCCGCAAGGAGCGGGTGGAAGAGCTCGTGGCGGTATTGGGTGGCACCAAGAAATGATCGACTCTCCTTATGGAGTGTTTAACGCGCGGGCCTTGTCCTGGACTTTAT